>NZ_BAABLV010000074.1:0-1382 GCF_039544535.1 Tessaracoccus lubricantis | reverse complement strand
GGTTGGGCGGGTTGGTGCCGGTGCTGCGGCTGGCTGAACAGGCGGGGCTGTCGGGGCTGTTGGCCCAGCGTGTGACTGCGCGGACCTCGACGGATCCGGTCAAGGCAGTGGGGGTGATAGCAGGCATCTTGGCAGGTGCTGACAGCATCGATGATCTCGACATCTTGCGCCACGGAGCGATGGGAACGGTGTTTGCGGGGGTGCGTGCCCCGTCGACGTATGGCACGTTCCTGCGCTCGGCCACTGCGGGGACGGCTGCGCAGTTGCGGGCGGTCAACACGTGTCTGCTGGGCCGTTTGGCCGAGGCGACCGGGATGATCGCGGTGGAACCGCGGGTTACGTGGATCGATATCGACGACACGATCCGTGAGGTCCACGGCTACCAGAAGCAGGCCGCGGCCTATGGCCATACCCGCCAGTTGGGGCTCAACGTCCAGCTGGCAGCGATCAGCAGCCCAGGAGTGGCTCCGGTGATCGCCCAGGCGAGGCTGCGTCGGGGCAACACGACCTCGTTGAACGGGGCCGATCGGATGGTCACTGAAGCGATCGGCTGCGCCCGCCACGCGGGGGTCACTGGCCCGGTGATGGTGCGTGCTGATGCTGGCTACTACGCCCACAAGGTCGTGTCTGCCGCGCTCAGGGCTGGGGCGTGGTTCTCCATCACTGTCAAAACCAACCCGGCGGTCGAACGCGCGATCGCCAGTATCGATGCCGATGCCTGGACCCCGATCCGTTACCCCCAAGCGGTCTGGGATCCCGAACAGCACCGCTGGATCAGCGACGCAGAAGTTGCTGAAGTACCGGTGTTCACCGCGTTCACCCGTTCAAAGTCAGTCCCGATCGGCTGCCGGTTGATCGTTCGCCGGGTCAAACGTCTCAACCCCCAACACCAACCAGCGCTCTGCGAGGATTGGCGCTATCACGGGTTCATCACCAACAGCGACCTGTCGATGATCGAGGCCGACCAGCAACATCGTGGTCACGCGATCATCGAGCAGGTGATCGCCGAGTTGAAAGCCATGGCGTTGAAACACCTACCCTCCGGCAAATACCTCGCCAACACCGCCTGGGTCGGCTACACGGTCATCGCGTTCAACCTTGCCCGCGCCGCAGCCCATGCCGCTGGCCGTCCCACCACCCGCTGGCCAAGCCTGACCCGGCACCTGATCACCATCCCCGCCAGAATCATCAAGTCAGCCAGACGGCTCTGGCTCCGGTTCCCCACCCGATGGGCATGGAAAACCCAGTTCGACACCCTCTGGAACGCGACCGGCCCACCAACCCCAGCCCTGAGTTGACCACCCAGCCCCCAACGGGCACGACCCTAGGAACCACCAGTGGAAAAGCCGGGCAGACCGGCGGCCCCACCATGCCCACCACAG
>NZ_BAABLV010000073.1:0-1219 GCF_039544535.1 Tessaracoccus lubricantis | reverse complement strand
CCCCAAACCGACACAGGTGGATGAGTAGAGAATACTAAGGCGATCGAGAGAATCGTGGTGAAGGAACTCGGCAAAATACCCCCGTAACTTCGGAATAAGGGGGACCTGATGCGTATTAGAATTTACTTCGAAAGCGCAGAGGGTCGCAGAGACCAGGCCCAAGCGACTGTTTACTAAAAACATAGGTGCGTGCCAAGTCGAAAGACGATGTATACGCACTGACTCCTGCCCGGTGCTGGAAGGTTAAGGGGAAGGGTTAGCCTCACGGCGAAGCCTAGAACTTAAGCCCCAGTAAACGGCGGTGGTAACTATAACCATCCTAAGGTAGCGAAATTCCTTGTCGGGTAAGTTCCGACCTGCACGAATGGAGTAACGATTTGGGCGCTGTCTCCACCACGAACTCGGCGAAATTGCACTACGAGTAAAGATGCTCGTTACGCGCAGCAGGACGGAAAGACCCCGGGACCTTTACTATAGTTTGGTATTGGTGATCGGTGTGACTTGTGTAGGATAGGTGGGAGACTTTGAAGCTTGGACGCCAGTTCAGGTGGAGTCATCGTTGAAATACCACTCTGGTCACTCTGGTTATCTAACCTAGGTCCATTATCTGGATCAGGGACAGTGCCTGATGGGTAGTTTGACTGGGGCGGTCGCCTCCCAAAAGGTAACGGAGGCGCCCAAAGGTTCCCTCAGCCTGGTTGGCAATCAGGTTTCGAGTGTAAGTGCACAAGGGAGCTTGACTGCGAGAGAGACATCTCGAGCAGGGACGAAAGTCGGGACTAGTGATCTTCTGGTGGCACATGGAAGCGCCAGGACTCAACGGATAAAAGGTACCCCGGGGATAACAGGCTGATCTTGCCCGAGCGTCCATAGCGACGGCATGGTTTGGCACCTCGATGTCGGCTCGTCGCATCCTGGGGCTGGAGTCGGTCCCAAGGGTTGGGCTGTTCGCCCATTAAAGCGGCACGCGAGCTGGGTTTAGAACGTCGTGAGACAGTTCGGTCCCTATCCGCTGCGCGCGTAGGAGTCTTGAGAAGAGCTGACCTTAGTACGAGAGGACCGGGTCGGACTAACCTCTGGTGTGCCAGTTGTTTACCAAAAGCACGGCTGGTTGGCTACGTTGGGACGTGATAACCGCTGAAAGCATCTAAGCGGGAAGCACACTTCAAGATGAGGACTCCCACAGAATAATCTGGTAAGGCCCCTTGTAGACCACAAG
>NZ_BAABLV010000072.1:0-721 GCF_039544535.1 Tessaracoccus lubricantis | reverse complement strand
ATCCTTGAAGCCGCCGCCGCCGACGAGGCCCGCTTCGCCGGGGTCACCTCGCTGGGCGTCGACGAACACATCGTGCGCCACGAGGCGCTGTTGTATCGGATGGAGGTGGGAGACCTGCATTGGTTGGCCGTCGTAGCGGCCAAGTGAAGCTGACGGCAGCCTGTCCTGGGGGAACGCCTGGGGTGGGTGGGAGCAGCCGTGACAAAGTCAGGACGGTCCAGTACTACCGGATGGGCCGTGTCTGGTGAGCAAGACGGGAAGGTGTACGAGAGGAACCGGTGTCGTAAAGCCTCTTAATCGTCGCCCAGCTCTAACCCGGTGGATCGGGGCTGGTTTGCGGTGCGTAACCGCTTGTCGGGGCCGTCGCTGATGGTCGTGGCGGGTGGGGAACTGTCGGAACGGTGGTATGTGTCGGGTCCGGCAGGTCGTGGTGAAGGTCTACGGCGTAGCCACGACGATGCCGCAGGGGTAAAGCCGGACGCCTCGCCCGTCAACCGAACAACAGTGAACGTGGGAACCATCCGCATTCCGCTCCCCGCTTCTTGGGGATAGGTGCGTTGCCTGCCGAAGGGTGTGGGTGGGGCGGAGCCGCCGTAGTACTCCGAGGCCGGGAAAGCCGGTCACATGGGGAAGGGCGGCAGTGAGAGAAAGCAGAAGAAGGTGAATGTAATGTCCGAAGACGCGCCGGTGAATGTCGGCGCCTCCGGATGGCCCAGCGATG
>NZ_BAABLV010000071.1:0-592 GCF_039544535.1 Tessaracoccus lubricantis | reverse complement strand
GCTCGGGCCTATCTGGGGGTACGGAGGATGCAGACCAAGCTGCATGGTTGGGCGGCCACCGATGGTGGTCGCCGGTTCGATGACCTGTGGAACCTTGTGTGTGATCCGGCGTTCTTGACGATGGCGTGGGAACGCGTCGCCGGGAACAAGGGGTCCAAGACTCCCGGGGTGGACCGTGTCACCGTGGCACGGATCAGTTCCGGGGTCGGGGTGGAGGAGTTCCTGCGAAACATTCGAGCCCAGTTGAGGGCTGGAGAGTTCAGGCCGGTGCCGGTGCGGCAGGTGATGATCCCCAAGGCCAGCGGCAAGCTGCGCAAGTTGGGCATCCCGACCGTGACCGACCGGGTGGTGCAGGCAGCTTTGAAGCTGGTCCTGGAACCCATCTTCGAGGCCGACTTCAAGTCGTGCTCCTATGGGTTCAGACCTAACCGGCGCGCGCAGGACGCGGTCGCCGAGATCCACCACTTCGCGAGCAAATCGTATGAGTGGGTGCTGGAGGCCGACATTGAGGCGTGTTTCGACATGATCGACCACACCGCCTTGATGGACCGGCTCCGGTGCAGGATCGGTGACAAGCGGGTGCTCGCGCTGG
>NZ_BAABLV010000070.1:0-604 GCF_039544535.1 Tessaracoccus lubricantis | reverse complement strand
CACGATCGTGGTGACGCACTCGGAGAAGGAGTTGGCGTCGCCGACGTTTAAGAAGACGTTCGGGTATCACCCGATCGGTGTGTGGTGCGACAACACCGGGGAGTTCCTCGCCGCCGCGCTGCGGACAGGCCGGGCCGGGTCGAACACCGCCGCCGACCACATCCAGGTCCTGGGAGAGGCGATCGCTCAGGTCCCGATGCCGTATCGCCGGAACCTGTTGATCCGCTGCGACGGTGCCGGCGCCTCTCACCAGTTGCTGGACTGGCTCCGTGCGCAAGGCCAAGTCAGAGGCCGCAGCCTGGACTACAGCGTGGGGTTCACCATCGGGGAGAACGTGCGCCACGCCATCACCGAACTGCCCGTCGGGTCCTGGTCTCCGGCGCTGAAGGCTGATGGTGAGGTCCGAGACGGCGGGGAGGTCGCTGAGGTCACCGGACTGCTGGACTTGACCAGTTGGCCGGCCGGGATGCGGGTGATCCTGCGCCGGGAACGCCCGCATCCGGGGGCGCAGTTGTCGCTGTTCGAAGCCCACGACGGGTGGCGGTATCAAGCGTTCGCCACCAACACCACCAGCGGCACCCTGCAGTTCCTCGAGGCCCGGCAT
>NZ_BAABLV010000069.1:0-1131 GCF_039544535.1 Tessaracoccus lubricantis | reverse complement strand
CCCTTCCGGGGGCGGGTGTTGAGTTCGTACTCGGCCGCGGCGACTTCTGCGTCGGTGACACGGGTGAAGTCGGTGCCCTTGGGGAAGTACTGACGCTTGAGTCCGTTGCTGTTTTCGTTGGTGGGACGCTGCCACGGGGAGTGGGGATCACAGAAGTACACCTTGCAGGAGGTCTCGTCGGTGAATCGGTGATGGGCGGCCATCTCTACGCCCTGGTCCCAGGTCAACGAGCGCCACAGTGAAGCGGGTAACTCTCGGGCCATGATCGTGAGGATGTCGGTGACGGTGAAGGTGTCATGGACACAGACCCGCCGCATCATCGTGTACTTCGTGTGACGCTCATCGAGGGTGACCAGCGCGGAGCGTAGATCCGACCCGATGATCAGGTCACCTTCCCAGTGGCCTGGCACCCGCTTGTCGTCAGCCTCCTCGGGACGTTTCGCCAGGACCGCGTCCTCCCCGATCCAGCCCCGGGGTTTAGCAGGCAGCTTCGATCTCGGTCGACGTTTGCTGCGGCCCTGACGTAACGCCTTGTCAACCGTCAATTCGTGACGCAGTGACCCGGCGGTCTGGATGTAGAGCGCCTGGTAGATCGTCTCGTGACTCACCCACATGTCCTCCCGGTCAGGGAATTCGAGTTTCAACCGGCCCGAGATCTGCTCGGGAGAATCACGCCGCTTCAACCGCTCGACCACCTCAGCACGCACCGCGCTACCAGGGGCCAGTTTCCCAGGCTTCGGCCGTTTCCGGGCCTGGTCGGCACGTGTCTGCGCGGGACGCCACCGGTACTTACCCTCAACGGATCCGCGTTGACGCTCCCGCCACACCGTCGAACGGGCCACCCCCAACTCGGCAGCGATCCACGTGTCACCACGTCCCTCGCTCAGCCGGATCGCGATCACCATCCGACCCGCCTGAGTCAGCCTGCCATTGCAATCGACCCAGTCCCCCTCGGGCACCCGACGCGGCTCCCGCGCCGCCCGCGGCCGCAGCTCGGGCACACCCCCGAGCCGCCCATGCTGCAACTTCACACCCTCGAGTTTGGCCCACCTCCACACCATCCCAGGCGAGATACCCAACCCCCGTGCGACTTCTCGCGCACTGAGCCCCTCAGCCAACCCGGCAAGGGCA
>NZ_BAABLV010000068.1:0-1312 GCF_039544535.1 Tessaracoccus lubricantis | reverse complement strand
CATGGCGTGGAGGACATCGACGCGTCGTCGGGCTAGGCAGATGATCGCGGCGTTGTGTTTCTTCCCAGCGGCGCGTTTCCGGTCGTAGTAGGCGCGGGAGTCGGGGTCGTGGAGGGCTGCGAAAGCGGAGAGGAATAGGGCCCGTTTGAGGTGTTTGTTCCCTGCTCGTGAGGGGTGTTCGCCTCGGATGCTGCTGCCAGATCTGCGGGTGACAGGGGCCAGGCCGGCGTAGGCGGCCAGGTGTCCTGCGGTGGGGAATGCTGTGGCGTCGCCGATGTCGAGGAGGAGTCTGGCTGCGGTCCTGATGCCGACTCCGGGCATTGACATCAGGAGCTGGGAAAGAGGGTGGGCATCGAGGGCCTCCTCAACCTGTTTCGCGGCTGCAGCGCGTTGGGCCAGGAGTCCTTGGAGTTGGGCAGCCAGTTGGGGCAACACCAGCTCGGCGGCGCGGGTGCCAGGAACAACTACGGTCTGCTCGGTCAGTGCTTTGATGATCGCGTCGACGAGCCGGGTGTGCATTCGGGGCGCCAACGGTTTCGTCGTGGTGGTCAGGCGTCGCCTGCCGGCGGCAGCGAGGCCTGTCGGGCCGGCGAACTTTGCCAACAGGGCGAGGACCGCGGGGTGGCCGATGTTGGCGCCGATGGCGCGTTCGAGGGCGGGATGGATCTGGGTGAGCATGCCGCGGATCCGGTTCGAGACGCGGTTGACTTCGCTGGCCAGGTCGTCGTCGAACCCGACGATCACAGCCAAGTCGGCGATGAGGTCATCGTCGCCGCCGACGCGTCGCAGCGCGTGGGGCATGGTGCGGCCGGCCTCAGCGATGATGTAGGCGTCGCGGGCGTCGGTTTTCGCGTTGCCCGGGTGGAGATCAGCGATGCGGCGCATCGCCAGCCCGGGCAGATAGGCGACCTCGATACCCATCGTTCGAGCGACGGTCACAGGCAGTGCCCCGATCGTGGCGGGCTGGTCCACGATCACCAACACCGACCCATGGACGGTGAGCTTGTCGAACACCTCGCGCAGGGCAGCCTCGTCTTGGGGCAGGGCCTTGTCATGCAGACGTCTCCCGGCGCTGTTGAGCGCGGTGGCATGGTGGTGTTCCTTGCCTACATCGAGGCCGACGAATACGTCGAACCGGTCTTGGTCCATGACAGTCCTCCTTAGGACCTAATTCTGGTCACCAAGTCGGGCGAAGATCGTCGGCACCCACGTTACGAAGAGACCACGCTGTCGATGCAGCGGGCCGTGTCCCTATCAGCGATCAACCCACGCCACCAGAACCCGGTGACAACACCCCCCGGATCATCTATGA
>NZ_BAABLV010000067.1:0-1294 GCF_039544535.1 Tessaracoccus lubricantis | reverse complement strand
CGGGAATGCTCTATCGAGAAACCGCCAAGTAACTCTGAATAGGACTCACCACCGATGACCCATCAACACCAGTCTGCCCTAAAGGGCCTCATCAACGAACTCCTCGACAGCGGACAAGAACTTCAACGCGGTGAAGCGCAACGTCGTCTGTTGGAGGCCGCGATGCAGGAACTGATTGAGGCCGAAGTCACGGCCCGGATCGGCGCGGGCCGCTACGAACGCAACCCAGAGAGAGTCACCCGCCGCAACGGAACCCGGGAGAAGAAACTCGCGACCCCGTCAGGCACGTTGGAGCTGACCATCCCGAAACTGCGGGAAGGCTCGTTCTTCCCCTCGCTGTTGGAACCCCGCCGCCGGGTCGACCAAGCGTTGTGGTCGGTGATCGCGCAGGCCTGGATCGGTGGGGTCTCCACCCGCCGGGTCGACGCGCTAGTCAAAGCCCTGGGTAACGAGGCCGGTATCTCACGCTCCACGGTGTCTCGGATCTGCTCCGAGATCGACGAGTACGTCGGCGAGTTCCTCCACCGTCGTCTTGACGAGGCCTCAGGTTGGTATCCCTACCTGTGGCTGGATGCGACCTACCTCGATGTCCGCATTGGCGGGCGGGTGGTGTCCCAAGCCGTCGTGATCGCCACCGGTTGCGCGGTCAACGGACACCGTCAAGTGTTGGGGATGGCCATCGGTGATGCGGAGACCACCGATTTTTGGACCGAGTTCCTGCGCTCTCTGCGAGACCGCGGACTCAAAGTCGCCAGCCCGTCCGATCCGCTCGGGGTTGCCGTGGTCGTGTCCGACGCCCACGAAGGCTTGAAGCACGCTGTCAAGGCGATCCTGCCCGGCGCTGCGTGGCAACGCTGCCGGGTCCACTTCGCCCGCAACGTCACCCGCGCCCTCGGCTCAGCCCGCTCAAAACCCGTCAACGCTCTGATCGGCACGATCTTCGCCCAAACCACCGCCGAGGCCGTCGAGGCCTGCTATAAGCACGTCACCGACAACCTTGAGGCCTCCGGATTCACCGACATCGCCAGCATGCTCGACAAGGCCCAGACCGACTTGACCACGTTCGCGAAGATGCCCGCCGAGCACTGGCGCAAGATCTGGTCCAACAACCCCATCGAACGCCTCAACCGGGAGATCAAGCGCCGTGCTGACGTCGTCCAGATCTTCCCCGACCGCGGCTCCGTCACCCGCCTCATCGGCGCGATCCTCCTCGAACAACACGAAGAATGGCACTACGGGGAGCGCCGCTACCTCTCCGAAACCTCCATGCGTCGCCTCATCGACACCCTCCACG
>NZ_BAABLV010000066.1:0-47608 GCF_039544535.1 Tessaracoccus lubricantis | reverse complement strand
CATCAGGCATATAGCGCCCGCCACGCTCGCCGCGATCGAGGAACGACTCGACCACGTGGCCGCCGCGCGGCGCCATCTCAACCTCGTGCATGCGGAACTGTTCGATGACCTGCGCAAGCAGCTCGCAAGCAGCCCGGACTATAGGGGCGACGTCATCGCCGTCCTCGACGAGATCCTGGTCCTCATCATCAACTTCGTGGCCAGTCGGGGCGGAGGCCAATCCAACCACTACAAGTATCTGTTCGACCCCGCGGCCAACGAGAACGCCATCCATGAGGACCTGTACAACTACCTCGTCGGAATCCTCGGCGACCGCGCGGAGTATGAGGTCTCGCACGTCGGCGGAGGCCGCGTCGACATCCGATTGAAGTTCGACAAGTTCGCCCTCCACATCGAGATGAAGGTCGACAGCACCCATCTCCCAATGGAGGACCGGACCGCGTACCTCAAGCAGGCCGCCACTTACCAGGGCAACGACATCCGCATAGGGTTTCTAGTCGCTCTCCGGCATAAGGCCTTCGATCCCACGGGGCCTCCGCCTCACATCAAGGCACTCATCACACACACTGCATTTCCGATCGACGGTGACCCGGTGCCTCGGCATATGCTGCTCGTCGCCATCCCAGGCAGCCGCACTATCCCGTCGCATTCGAGGTAGTCAAAAGGTTGTGGCTGCGACAGTCGCAGGAACGGCCTCGCGTCATTCTGGGCGGAAAGACGCGCACGCTCATCGGCAGATCCGCACGTCCTCAACTCGGCGTGAGAGTGCTGTCACGACCATCAGCACCACGTGACCGTCCCAGCCCCCGCTCGGAGGTCATCGGCTGAGGTTTCCGACAAGTTAGCGAGACCGCCGGCGTCTCATCAACATGTCGGTCCGCAGGTCACGCACCTGCTCCCCCGACAGATCGGCCGAGAACCTACAGGAACTTCACCACCACCGCCGGGACACAAGAACTCAATTCATGAGTTGAGCAGTTCATCGAGGGCGCCCCTGTTCCTGCAGGGGGGTCCTCACTTCGTTACTAGGGCTGGCGTAGCCAGAGCAGTTCGGATCTGGTGGAAGAACAGTCCGAGGTCGCTGCGCGTGAACTGGGGTTGGGTCATTCGACGCTGGCGGTTGGACAGCTCGATCAGTCGCACTAGGCGTCGGCCGGTCCAGTTGGAGGGGTTGATGGGGAGCCTCATGAGGCCGCGGCTGAGGTTTCCGATGTGCCGATCCCCCAGGTGGGGGAGCTCTGAGACCACTTGCCCAGCGAGTTTCTGCCATGGCAGCGGGATAGGGGCAAGGTGGTGTCGCTTTTTCGAGCTTCCTGCGCGTCTAGGTGAGTTAGAACTCTCTAGAGAAGTAGGTTTACCTGAACCACTACGTGGTAGGTGGCGGGCCACGATCTGAGCCATCCCGCGGGGCATGGTGAGGTGCCGTGTGGAGGCGATTCGACGCTGTCTGCCGCCGTGGTGGGCGTGGGCGGTTGCCCGTTCCCCAGCGGTCAGGTACCGGCCCTGCACGACGGTGACAGACATGCCGATCGCTTCGAGGACGTAGCGGGCATGGCGCACGGCGTCACGGCTCACTCCGAGCTTCCGGGCAACTGTCTCATGTGATGTGCGAACTCCTCGTCCCGTGCGGCCGTCAGCGGTCTTGGCGTCTGCTCGGGCAACCTTCATCACCAGGGGCCTGCTCGACTTGTGATGGTCGATGGCGGCCTTGCCCTTGGCGCTGTGAAGCTCGATCGAGACGCCCATCAACCAACGGACCCGGCCATTCCACACAGGGATGACCGCGACCTTGCCGATTGGGTCAGGAGCCCATGAACGGCCCAGCTGCTCCAATCCGGCGATCTGTGCCAAAGCTCGACGGGTGCGCATCACCAGTGGCACCGTCCAGCCGTGCTTCTTCGCGATCGTCGCGGTCGACCAGCGGCCCGTGCGTGCGAGGACGCCGGCGATCTGGATAACCGTCTCGACTTGGTCGGCCAGACCGACTCTGTTCAAGATCAACATTCCGGGGACGCTGGTGATGTGGCGGGTCACCCACTCCGGCGTGGGGGGCGTCTTGACGGGCGCTGCAGCCGCCGCGGGGGCCGGCGGCTGCAGCTGCCCTATCAGGTCTCCGAGGAGCGCGGTGAGGGTCATGGCCTGGCGAAGTTCGCGAACCGGGAGAACTGGCCTTGGAACGCCAACGTTGCGTTGCCCGTTTCTCCGTTGCGGTCCTTGGGGATGAACACGTCGGCTTCCCCAAGGCGCGAGGTCTGGGGGTCGTTGAGTTCCTCGCGGTGCAACAGCATCACGATGTCGGCGTCCTGCTCAAGTGAGCCAGATTCACGCAGGTCAGATAGTGCCGGCATCCGGTCAGCTCTGGTTTCAGCTGAACGGTTCAACTGGGACAACGCGAGGACGGGGATCCCCAACTCCTTGGCCAGCAGCTTGATCTGGCGCGAGAACTCCGAGACCTCCACCTGACGGGACTCGACCCGCCGGCCGGAGCTGAGCAGCTGCAGGTAGTCGAGCACGATCAGGCCCAGGCCCTGCCGCTTGAGCTGTCGAGCCTTCGACCGCAGTTCCAGCGGCGTGACACCCGGCCGATCCTCGAGCCACAACGGCGCATCTTGGATCGCCGCAGAGTGCTTCGTGATCGAATCCCACTGCCGATCGTTGAGCTGTCTGTTCTTGAATGCCTGCAGTGGCACCGTCGACTCGGCCGCCAACAACCGCTGCATCAGTTCCTGCCTCGACATCTCCAACGACACGAACAGCGTGGGGACGTTGTTGCGGATGGCGTTGTGGCGGGCGATGTCCATTGCGAAGGTGGACTTACCCACGCCTGGACGGGCAGCGACGATGATCATGTTTCCCGGCTGCATCCCCCCGATCAGTCGATCGACATCATGGAAGCCGGTCTTGAGACCCGGCTCTTGGTCTGATTCGAGCCAGTCGAACGTTTCGGCCAACAGGTCACCGGCCAGCGGGGTGGTTTCGCGGCGGCTGTTCTCGGTTGCGGCGTAGATCGCCTGCTGGGCCTCGTCAGCAACGTCAGCTGCTTCCCCGTGGGCATCGAAACCAAGCTGGGTGGCCTTCATACCAGCCGAAATGATCTTGCGACGCAGCGAATGGTCACGCACGATCTCGGCGTAGTGGGTGGCGTTGGTGGCGACGGGGCTCGCTGCGAGGATCTCGTGGAGATAGGGCGCCCCGCCGATTGTGGTGAGACTGCCTCGCTTTTCGAGGGCATCGGCCAACGCGATCGGGTCAGCGGGCCGGCCGCCGTGGACCAAGGAGATGATCGCAGAGAAGATCATCTCGTGCCGCGGCTCGTAGAAGTCCTCCCCCATCAAGATCTCGGTGACATCGTCGACGACAGAGGCGGCCATCATCATTCCCCCCAGGACCGCCTGTTCGGCGTCCTTGTCATGCGGAGGGGTCCGCAAGTGGAACTCGCGACCCGCCGGAGCATCCGGCGATATAGGGGGCGTATAGGGGGTAGAAGTGTTGCGGGGTGCCGACATGGGGAGGAGTCCTATCTGTCCTTGTCAAAGCGGGGTTGCTCATGCGACAGACGGGTCGGCGGTTCCCTACATCCCCTGAAAAAGGGTGCACTCAATCAGGCGTGCCACTAGACATGCCAGATATAGGGGGTAGAATCAGAGAAGAACTTGATGTTTCTCTTCGTTCACCCTGAGCGCCAACTCAAGGGGTGAACGTTTCTACCCAGGAAGCCGGCCCGTCAGGGCCGGTTTTCTTATGCCATAGGCCTCCTCGAAGCCGATTCGCTGCTCACGACGCCACCAAGCTGGGCTGGTTGGAGCGCTTCATCGCCTCTTCGTCGATGAGCTGCTTGATGTCTACGGGAACCTCAAGCCCAGCGCCGAGGGCGGCGTAGTAGGCGAGGGTGTCAGTCAGGCTCAAACCCAACTCGTCTGCGAGTGCTTCAAAGCGCATCTTGTCCTCTGGGACTAGACGCACCGTGGTGCGAGTGCGCAAGATGCCGCCACGGGGGGGACGGCCGGGGCCAGGTGCTCTGCGTGCTGACATGCTGACATCGTCGCGCACCAGCCGAACTCGCTCTGGGAGACACGCCGCAGTTTCGTAGGACACATACATAGACGATGTCGCCTCCCTTCCCTGTTGCTTCTCTCGCGAGTAAGCATTTCTTCGGGCGCTGATGTGACAGCTGTCGCGGATCATTTTCTGGGCCGCGATCAGCCACCACCGACCTTTCGGCCGATGGGCCGTCACATTGTGGTCCTTTCGGGGGCTTCCTATGTGTGAGGAGGTCTCAGTGAACACCATGCTCGACCCTGTAGCGGTGGCATACCGCCAGCACGGCACCACAACGCCCCAGAAATCCTTGACCGATGGGCTGTGCTGTCGATGTGGCATGTCACGCCGCCTAGTGCCTACACGCAGCGTCGTGTCAGCCAAGTTCACGGGATTCGATGAGTTCCAGACGGGCCAAGGGCTGTGCATCAGCTGCGCCTGGGCTTTCAGCACTGCTGCTCGACGCCTCACCTTGAACATCACCCCGAAGGGCTCCACCCTGCTCGACACCCCCTCCTTGTACGACCGCCTGTTGCGCCCCAGCCACTCCGCGGCCTTGGTGGTGCCGCTGAGCGGCCGCAAGCATGTGCTGCCCTACGCACGATGGGGAACCGTGCGCATCGACGACATCAACATCGTGTGGCGGGCCAGCGACGTGGGCCGGCTCAAGCTCGTCGCGGAGCTGCGTGAGCGTGGAGCTTCCGCCCCCACCCTCGCTGAGCCGGCACCTCCGTGGAAGTGGCTGTCCTCGCAACCACGCGAGCTGTGGGAAGCCACCCATCGTCAATGGCGCGAGTTGGATCCCTGGCGCTCGACCCCCCATCTGGATCTCGCCATCAAAGCGACCCACCACCTGAAAGGAAACCGCCTGTGAGCTACATCACCGCTTCGCTGCTCGTCGTCACCGACGACGCCGGCACCACACACCTCGTCGGTTCGTCGCCAGCGATCACCGGCTCCAAGCACACAGATCGAGATGTTCTGTGCGGAGCTGCGTTCGCGTCCGACAGCACTGCTGCGGTCCTCGATGTCGAGTGCGGCGACTGCCTCCTGGCGTCCCAGCCCTACTGGGATCTTCCCAGCTGGAGCGAGGCCCAACTGCCATGAGCGAGCCACGAAGCTTCCAAGATGACCTGGTTGCTTTGATGCGCAAGCACCGATTCCGCGGTGTCCCTCCACGCGCTGCAGCCACGATCAGAACCGCGGTGGCCGCTGACGATCAGCGGCAACTCAACGAATGGCTCCCCCGAGCCGCGGCACAGATGCTGAGGCACAAACGATGACGATCACCGACACACGACCGACCTGCAAGTGGTTGGCGGCGACCCAGAGCTTCATGCCGCCCCTCCAAGGGCCAGCTGGAACTGCCGAGCGGCTTTTGCTGATGCTGCACTACAGCATCGACTGGGACAACAGCTGGGTGGCCGGCTACCGCACGACGTACTGGGACAAGCTGCTCCCCGACCGAATCTTGGTCGCATCACAGCAAGCGTCCAACCTGCGCCAGTGGTGGACATCCCTAGCCGACGAACTCCAGGCATTCCCGATCACGCCCGAAGCCCGCAACGAACTCGCGCAGCTGCTCGACGATCCAGATGCGACAGCTGTCCTTCGCACTCTTCGCCAAGAAACCTTGGCCCTCGTCCTGCGAACCAGAATCGTCGCGGAAAGCCGGAAACAACGATGAACATCACCTGGACTGGAACCGCCACAGCGACATCGTCGGTCAGCCATGGAAGTGAGACCCGCGGCCTGATCACCATGCTCCGACGCGAGACCATCATCGGCCCCAACTACGAGCCAGTGACGATCCCGCTGATCTCCGGCAACGCCTTTCGCGGCCGGCTACGCCGAGTCGCAGAACAGCAGCTTTCAGAGATCCTGCAGTACCGCGGGCGCCTCACCCTCGCTGCAGCAGCAGCTCTCCGCAGTGGCGGATCGCTGGTCAAGACCAACGCAGCCCCGATCTCCGGATCCAGACTCGCCCGGTTGCGCGAACTCATCCCCCTGATCGGGATCTTCGGGACTGCCGGCGCCGGCCGAATCATCGACGGCTGCCTCCAGGTCGGCAAACTCGTCCCCTACGCCACGGAAACTGCTCACCTTCTCGGTCACGATGCACCCCTGTCCGTGCAAGACCTCACCCAGATCGAGACCTACAGCCGCGTCGACGACGCCCACCGCCATGACGCAGCCGCCACGGCCGACGACGCCGCCGGCAGCCAACTGCAGTACCGATTGGAAACCTTCCGCGCCGGGACCACCTTCGATGTCTGGCTCAACCTCACCTCCCCCACCGACCTCGAAGCGGCGTTCTTCGCCGCGGTGTTGGACCGGTACAGTCACACCGCCACCATCGCCGGCAGAAGCGCGATCGGCCACGGCCGGCTGAGGTTGGACGTGTCCTCCCCCACGCCCCCTCCCACCATCGACTGGCAGGCTGAGATCGCCGCCAACAGCGCCGAAGCCATCGAGGCGCTCAACCAGCTATGACCGACCGATTCCAGCCCCTCCGCGTCACGGCCATCCTGCGTCATGGGATCGCCCACGCCTCACCGTGGACGGTGGCACTCGATGGGCTCCTGGCCTCCCAGCTGTGGGCTCAGCACAAACAGTCCCAGCCGCCAGGACCAGCCGCACTCGACCAAGCCAACCCGCCCGACATGGACCTCCCCCTGGCCAAGTGCACCGCCGATCCCATCTGGTGGCATTGGGCAGCCACCTGCGGGTGGCCCAACCACCCCTCCCCGAACCCAGAGATCCGGTACTGGCAAACACGACTCGATCACCGTCACGCCGAGCACACCACCGCCGCACCCCTCCCCCAGATCGTCTCCGACAGCCAAGGGCGCTGGAAGGCCTACTGGATGCCTCTGCCCGTCACCGTGGCCCACAGTCTCACCTGGCACGCCGTGGGCGACGCTGAGGCTGTCCAGCGGCTTCTAGAGCCCATCACGGCGATCGGGAAGAAAAGATCCCAGGGCGAGGGACGAGTCAGTTCCTGGCTCGTCGAGCGCGACGACACCCTCGACGGCTTCACTGCGAGCCACCTCTCCCCCACCGGAGTGCTCGCTCGACCCACCCCCACCGCCTGCCTGGCCAATCACCCCGCCATCGTCGACGGCGGCGACGGCTACGCCGGCATCAGACCACCCCACATGCACTACTCGAGGAGGACCGATGTCAGACTCCCTGCCAGCTGCAGCTGATCCAGGTCTCGACCTGCGCCATCTAGCTGGCCTACGCCGCAGCCCACACAACATCACCGACCTGATCGACCGCGTAGCGGAGCACCTCGATGCCCACGACGGATACGTGGCGTTCTCAGGAGGGAAAGACTCCTTGGTCACCCTGGACCTCGCCCGACAGGCCGATCCGAATGTCCCAGTGTGCTTCTTCGATTCCGGCCTCGAATACCCCGAAACCCTGCGCTACATCGCAGACCTGGCCGACAGCTGGAACCTGAACATTGATGTCATCCCAGCTCCCCGTAACGCCTTGGAGATCTTCGTCGCGAACGGAACGTGGTCGCACCACCGCACCGTCTCAGCCAACCCGAGCCTGTTCAACAACATCATCACCATCCCCGCCTCCACCGCCCACGCCCGCTACGGGGCCGGCCAGCTCTGGGGACTGCGCAGACAAGAATCCAGTGCGCGTCGAGTGATGTTCGCGATGGCACTGCGACAAGACCCAGCAGGCGGAACGTATCGCCTCAAGGATGGGACGGTGACCTTCTCGCCGGTGTGGAACTTCACCGACACCGACATCTGGGGACACATCGCCCGCCGCCAGCTGCCAGTCAACCCCGTCTACGACAAGCTGATCAGCCTAGGAGCCCCTCCGGTGGCGATCAGAGTGGCCAGCCTCATCGACACCAAACAGTTGGAAAACGGCAGGCTCGTGTGGCTCAACCGAGGCTGGCCCAGCCTCTACCAGAGCATCGTCGACGCGCTCCCTCGAGCCGCAGAGTTCGCCTAGTCCTGCAGCAGCGAGTACAACGTGACGTCGGCGTCGCGAACCGTGTCGTTGAGACGGCGATGCTCTGCGACGGCGTCGATCAACTGGGTGGTCAACACAGGGGCAGACAGCCACGCCTTCGTTGTCTCCGGTGATCGCCGCGCGCGGTCCCTGGAATGACGCACAGCAGCCCACAAGGCGCTATCGAGATCAGTGGACTCGGTCAGCGTCTGGCGATGCGTAGCGATCGCCGCGGCGAACGTTCCGGCGATGGTGTGCGGAGCTGGCACGACCCGCCGTTGGGCAACATCCAGATCCCGGATCTTCGTCAACCGGTTCCAAGCGTCATCGCAGATGCGGCGAAACTTCCTCACCCGAGCAGACTCGTCGCCCTCGTCGGACTGGGCCTCGCACCGATCCAGCCACTCCTCCAAAGTGTCGAAGCATCGCTCTGCCAGGTCGTCATTGAACGCGAGGAGCGTCCAGAACTCCTCGAACGCAGCACGATCCTTGCCTGGCAACAAGTTGGAGCGCACAACGGCATCGAACGACTCGTCAGGCAGGAGACGAAGGACGGTGGCGGTGCAGGGGTCAGGGATGGGATACGGCTCGTGACGTTCCCATGGCGCCTCAATGGTCACTTGTTCATCCTCTGTTTCGTGCTCGCTGCTGCCTGATGCGATCAGCCTGAGCGTCCTTGCAGCCGCGGCAGCGGCAGCCGCGCCGGTAAAGCGATGGAGATCCCGGTCCCTCGTGGGTGGGCTCCTGATCATCGCGGCCGCGGCCACGGCGCTGAGCGGTGGTGGTTCCACCCCAGTAACCTTCGGCATCCCACGACACAGCCCACGCGAGACACTCGCTGCGGGCAGGGCAGGCGTTGCACAGAGCAGCCATACCTGCCGGCACAGTGTCGGTCTCAGCCGCGGGGATCCAGTCGAACTGGGTGTCGCCAGCGCAAGCGGCCCCTGAAAGCGAAGGCGCGTTGGAGGGAGAACCCTCCAACGCGACCTGGTTAACTGCAGTGATCTGAGAATACATCGAAACGCCCTTCTGCGTAGGTGGTGTTGGTCAGACACCTGTGTGGCAGCGGTAGATATCCGCTAACCCCAAGAGTAACCCTGACTCACACCGCCAGGCAAGCAAAAACGCCAAGCACCAGTGCCGGCCCGAGCGGAAGGTGAGACTTACGGGAACGGCCAGCCATCAGGAGCACAACAGCGAAGACCGCAGCCAACAACAACGAGAAAAGGACGCCGCGAATAGTCATCGCCCACCCGCCGGCGTAGCCGAGCACCAAACCCACTGCGAGGCTGAGCTTCACATCACCAAAGCCCAGCGAACCGAAGATCGCCCACAGCAGCAGCACCACAGACACCACTACTGCTGCCCCAACGGCCGACCACCATCTGCCCCACTCCCCCGTTGAAACGGCCGCTCCTGTGAGCAACACCAGAATCGTCCCAGCCAACGGCAGAGTCAGAACATCGAGGAGGAGGTGAGCATCTAGATCCGTCCAGACAGCTACCACTCCCCCAGCGACAAACAAGCACCCCGCCGCCAACAGCACGGGATCAACGACGCGCCAGGCCAAGGTGCCCATCGCTGCTGCGCTTGCCGCAGCTGCAGCCGCCACAAACCACCAACTCAGCGGGGAGCTTGGTTGTTCGAGGTAGCGCCGGCCGCGCAGCACAAAACCCAGCGCGCCCCCCGACAGCGCGCCAGCGGCCACCAACGCGGAAATCACTTCGTCTTGCGCTTAGGAGACGGCTCAGGCTGCTCCTCGATCCGCACAGCGTTGAAAGTGCCCTGCATCAGCCAGTCAGGCATGAAGAGCTGCTCCTCACCGTTGGGCAGGAGCTGCCGGCGTGGCTTCTTCGGCGCCGCGGTGGCTTTCTTCTTGGGAGTGTTGTCGGTCATGGGTTTATCCTTCCTGATGGATCTCTTGGAGGCGGATCACACGCCTGGTTCCGGTGGACCCGTCTGGGCCCTTCCATCGAGCGGTGTAGACCTTCTCGACGGTGAAACTCATGCCGCGAGGCAGGAGGTGTGCAGCATTTCTGCCGCCGTCTGAGTGACCGAGGTACATGCCTCGCCTGGTGCTGACCTCCACAACGTAGGTGTTTGCATCCTCCTGGCGGAGCTCGTGGAGGTTGTGGCTGCCGGCAGTCCAACGATCCAGATGGACCGCCGGGTACGTTTCGAGCTTGTTCACATCGAAGCCCGCCGGGATCTGCACATTGGCGTAAATGTGGTGCTGCCGATCGTTGCTCTCCTCGTACTGGCGGATGGCGCGGTCGATGCGTTGGACAGCCTGCTGCTTGCGTGTGCTGAGTTCGTCAGGGTCGCCTTGGGTCTGCGCTAGATGGTCCGTCAGTGCTTGCCAGCTCTCCGGTGACGCCATCGCTTCATTGAGCGAGCGGCGCTGCGCTTTCGTCCAACGGGTCTGAGCGGCCCGGCTCGTCTTCGAGCGTTCCTTCATCTGGCGACCCGAAATGGGTGCGCGGATCTCGTCGAACTCGGGAACCCGTGCCTTAGTGGCAGGATTCAGTGATCCTGAAGCGTCGCGAGGGATGATGCGCTCACGGTCCTTCTGCGCTCGGGTCAGGCGGTCGCTTGCCTCCGTCATGCGGTCCAGCTCTGCCAAGCCCTCGCGGTTCTCCTCCCGCGCCTCAAAATCTGCCAGGGATGTCGTTGCAGACATGCTCAGACCAGGACGAGAACCTGCACCTGCGTCCAACTCAAGGACAGCACTCTTGCGTCGAGCCATGGGTAACTCCTTTCCAGCTAGAGAACGCCACTTCGCGGGGCGGTTTGTGACAAGCGAACCTCCCCACGCACCAACCGCTATATAGGCCCCTATACAGCGCGCAACATAGAGCCCTATACATCGCCTATATTGCGGGGCACGATTGACCCTGCCGGTCGGCCGGACCGCTGTATAGGCCCTATATAGGCCCTATATGCCCCCTATATTTCGGGTTCGTGGTGAGATTCTGGGTCGCGACCGGTGTGTTGCGCTACATCTTGTAGCGCGATCACCGGAGGATGGAACAGGATGCTGGGCAAACGCCCGGCTCGCAGAAAATGAGCTGTCACATTCGGTGCTCA
The DNA here is from genome assembly GCF_039544535.1 of Tessaracoccus lubricantis. Classification (NCBI taxonomy): domain Bacteria; kingdom Bacillati; phylum Actinomycetota; class Actinomycetes; order Propionibacteriales; family Propionibacteriaceae; genus Tessaracoccus; species Tessaracoccus lubricantis. The sequence goes on along the minus strand of NZ_BAABLV010000066.1, from coordinate 36,502 downwards.
GCTGCGGCTTTGTCTAGCCGGAAAGGGATCGAACGATGGACCTATCACGAGTGGTTGCACTCGCCAATGGCAAGGGCGGTGTCGGCAAGACCAGCCTGACCGCCAACCTTGCCGGGGAGTTCGCGCGCGAAGGATCGCGTGTTCTGGTCGTCGACCTTGACATCTCGGGCAACCTGAAACTGGATCTTGGGTTGGTCGACCACGCTGGCGATGACGCCGGCAAAGGGATTGTTGACGCGATCGTCGATGAAGAACCACTGCACATCATCAAGGACGTTCGGCCGGGGATCGACTGGGTGCCGGGAGGTCCGCGTCTCAACTGGCTCCTCCCCATGACGTATGGAGCTGGCCCCGGCATCCCGGCAGGGTCAGTGGGGGAGGGCTGGCGCAAAGCGTTGGGCACCGCCATCGCCGCCGGCGACTACGACATGGTCCTGGTCGACACGCCACCTGGGAATCGGGAACTGCAGCAGATGGCGCTCACAGCCGCCCGATGGATCCTGGTCCCAATGAAGAGCGATCCAGCGTCCTGGGAAGGTCTCCAGGTGCTGGGCCCTCTGGTTGCACATGCACGCCGAGACAACCCTGAGCTGCAATGGCTCGGGATGGTCCTGTTCGGCCACCAGAGCACTGCCACCCGCGTCCGTCAGAACGTCCTCGAGAATCTCGCCGGCGACGAGCACGATTCCATCGCGTTGTTCGAGACCTCGATCAGGGCCTCGGAGAAGACAGCCCAGGAGTGCCGCCTCCAAGGCCTGCTCGTGCGAGAGCTGGTTGATCGCGCCAGTGCCGATCCCAGCGAACGATTCAAGGCTCTGCGGGCACGACGCTCCGACCCCACCATCAGCGTGCCCGAGTCGCTGCCGAAGTCATCTACCTCGATGGCGGGGGACTATGCCGAACTGGCGGCCGAAGTTGCGTCGCGCATCCTCAAAGCCGAGGAAGCTCAGTTATGAGCGGGTACACGTATCCCGCTCGAGCCAGGCTCTCCCGCCCCGAAGACGTGGAGGATCTCGGTGCGCTTCCAGACTTCCTCAAGGCCCGACCTGCAGAGAAGCGGCCGGAAGCGGTCTCGACTCCTGCCGAAGCCAACCCTGTCCGTGGGCTGGCACGGAAGAAGAAGACCCCTCCTGCAGCTGTCGAGGAGACAGCCTCGGATCCTATTCCAGCTGCCCCTGGACCAGTCGTGGAAGAGAATCGGCGGGAGAGGGCCAGGAGGAAGGACGAACGTGACCTACACCGTCCGTCCTCGGCCAATCTCCCGGTGGCCCTGGTCGCAGCGATCGCCAAGCGCCGAGAACGCACCGGGATGTCAGCTGGCGACATGATCGTGGCTGCGATCGAGCAGCACATGGATCAACTGCCCTCCCTGTTCGGCACGGGGGAGGAGCAGGAAGCGCAGCACGCTTCGGGTTTCTCTGCACGACCCAAGAAGTCCCCAGTCGTGGACGAGATCACCAAGCTCTTCCCCTTCCGCCTGACCCAGCCAGATTTCGACTATCTCGATCAACTCGTAGACAAGTTCGGGGCACGCGATCGCACTCACCTCATCCGAGAAGCCCTGACCCAATACATCAAGGACTGAACCATGAAGAAGACCCCAGCAGACACGAAGGCCGAGGTGCCGCAGGACGTTGCGCTGACCCACGTCAAGCCGCGCCGGCGCCCGTGGTTGTGGGGGCTGTCGGCGCTGCTCATCGCCCTGGGAGCTCTCCTCGCCGGAACGGTGGTCAACATGGTCAAGGACACCGTGCCTGTGGTCGTGGCTGCCCGCGATGTGCCCCGCGGAGCGCAGTTGACGGCCGAGGATCTGACCACTGTGGATGTCCACCCAGACCCTGCTCTGCGCACCGTCCCCGGCGCCGACATGGCCGGACTCGTGGGGGAGACGGTGAGGGTGGATCTCCCCCAAGGCGCCCTGGTCGTTCCGGGCTCCACTGGGGAAGAGATCGCCCCCGTCGAAGGACAAGCCCTCGTGGGCGTTGCACTGACGCCACCGCAGATGCCCGCCGGGGGCCTCAAACCGGGCCAAATCGTCCAACTGATCTCCACGCCACGGCAAGGCGACGACGTCACCACAGACTCCCCGGTCATTGATGTTGAGGCTGTCATCGTCACCACTGAGGTGGTCGTCGACACGAACCTCACTGTGGTCAATGTCACCGTCGATGCCGCCCAAGCCCCGCTCGTGGCCACCCTCTCAGCCACCGGCCGCCTGGCGCTGATCGTGAAGGGAATCTGATCTGATGGCCATCATCTCCTTGTGCTCGGCCTCCGGATCGCCGGGGGTCTCGACGACGACGATTGGGCTCGCTCTCGCGTGGCCGCGGCCCTGCGTGCTCCTTGAAGCCGATCCCACTGGATCCTCAGCCATGCTCACCGGCTATATGCGCCAATACGCGCCGAACGGCGTGGTATCGGTCTTCGACCTGGCCGTCCGCTACCGCCAGACCGGTTCGGTGCCTCCTTTGATGGACGCCGCCACTGTGGTTCCCAACACCGACATTAGATTGCTCTCCGGCCCCCGGTCACCAGCGCACGCGGCAGTGATCAATGACGCTTGGCAGGCTCTCGTAGCGGAGCTGCGAAAGCTCGATGGGGCAGGCATTGACGTGATCGTCGATCTCGGCCGACTGGGCATGACGGCTAGCCCCTCTGCGGTTCTCAACAGCTCCGATCTCGCCATCCTAGTGACCCGCAGCACCCTGCCAGCTCTCGTGCCGGCCCGCTACTGGGCAGACCAGCTCAGCGAAACCGTCGGTGCTGACTCGGGGCGGGCGGGGCTGCTGCTCGTGGGTCCTGGCCACCCCTATTCAGCTGAGGATGTCTCCAAGCAACTCAAGTTGCCTGTGATCACCACGTTGCCCGACGATCCGACCACGGCTGATGTGTTCCATCTCGGCGCGAAGCCTGGCCGACGGTTCGACAGAAGCCCTCTGTACCGGTCGCTCCCACCATCTGCAGCAGCCATTCAGGCCCAACTCGAAGCCTCGCGCCGACTTCTGAGAGGAGACAACGCATGACTCAGCCCATCCCCTTGGAGGACTTCGAGTTCTTTCGTGACGACTGGAACCGTCTCGACCGCGCTACCGGCCCTCTCCCCGCCGCAGTGCCGGGGGAGGAGAACCTCACCCCGCTGGCCCGAGTAACTGTTCACGAGCTTCCCCCGACCTGGACGCAAGCACCCAAACGAGGAGCGAAGAGGCCTCAGCACACCTTTGGGCCGCCTCCGGCCTACGTCGATGAGGTGTGGGACCAGTCGGACCTGGACTGGTCACAGATCAAAGCCCTGCGAGTGGCCGCGACCAACGCGATTGCCGAACAGCGCACCCCGAACTTCACGGAGGAAGAGGAACACGCGCTAGGCCGTCGTGTGATCGCGGACTTGGTCGACCGTCTGATCGCTGACGAGATGAGCAGAGGGCAGCAGGCCGACGACGTGAAAGCCGGAAAGATCCGCCGCGCCGTGTTCGATGCGCTGTTCGGCCTGGGCCGGCTGCAGCCCCTAGTCGATTCCAAGTGGATCGAGAACATCGAAATGCACGGCTGCGACGTGGTTCACGTCGAACTCAAAGACGGCACGATGTGCGATGGCCCAGCCGTGGCTGACAGCGATGAAGAACTGATCGCTGATCTGCAGTTCTGGGCCTCGCGGTCACGAGAGCACCCTCGACCGTTCAGCCCCGCAACGCCCGAAATGAACCTGCCCCTGGGCGAGTCAGCTCGTCTGGCAGCCTTCGCATGGGTCACCTTGAGGCCCATGGTGACGATCCGCCTCCACGGCATGGTCGATGTCGATTTTGATGACCTCATCGCGAAGGAAACCCTCACTCCACTGGCAGCCAACTTCCTGACCGCCGTCGTGCGAGCTGGCGAAACTATCGTGGTGTCGGGAGCCCAAGGCGCAGGCAAGACCACCTTGTGTCGTGCACTGTGCGCGGCTCTTCCCCCCAGCGAACGCATCATCACGTTCGAGACCGACCGTGAGCTGCACCTCGAGCAGATGCCCAACAAGCATCCCCGCGTGTTTGGAATCGAGGCGCGGCAGGGTCAAGGCGAGTTCCGACCCGATGGCCGCGAGGCGGGCCGGTTCGAGCTGTCTGAGGCGCTGATCGGCTCACTGCGCCACAACGCAGACCGCCTGCTGGTGGGCGAGGTGCGCGGCGGCGAAATCATGGCGATGATCCAGGCGATGCAGGGTGGTCGCGGGTCGATCTCGACCACGCACGCCCGTTCGGCTCGGGACACCTACAACAAGCTGGTGACATGCTGCCTTGAGGTGCCGGGAGTCTCGGAGGTCTACGCCACTAGGACCATCGCGTCCGCGATCAACTACGTGGCGTTCATCAAGAAGGTGAACGTTGCAGCAAAGGGTGAACGGGTCAAGCGGGTGCGCCGGGTGACTGAGATCATCGCGATCGAACTGACCGCCGATGGCGTCTCGTTCAGTGACATCTTCAAAGACGACGGCACCGGCGTGGCCCGTGCCCACACAGTGCCGCCCTACGTCGAGGATCTGGTTGAAGCCGGCTTCGACTATGACGGGTTCGTGCGAGAACGGGAGCTGTCATGAATCCGGCCGTGATCGCCGTCGTTGCTGCGGCCCTAGTCGGGGTCGGCATCGTCGTGGCGGTACTCGGTTTCATGCCAGTGGCTGAGTCGACATCGAAGCCCCAGCGCACCAACGGACATGCACAGAAGATCAGCCGCGCCACACGGATCAAGCTCGGAATCGGAGCCCTTCTCGGGTTGGCCGCCGGGTTGGTCACCGGATGGGTGATCCTGATCCTGCTGGTTCCAGCTGCGATCGTAGGTTTGCCGTACCTCTTGGGCGCTGGAAGTGACCTGTCCGGAATTAAGAAGCTCGATGCACTCGAAGAGTGGACCCGCTCACTGTCGGGTGTCCTGGGCGCCGGCGTGAGCTTGGAGCAGGCGATCGCCACCTCACAGGCTTCGGCCCCGGCCGCCATCCAAACAGAGGTCAACGCCCTGGTAGCGCGGCTGCGGTCACGGATGAGTAGTGAAGAGGCCCTACGGCGGTTTGCCGATGATCTGGGCGACACCACAGCTGACAAGATCGTGTGCGCCCTGATTCTGGGCGCACGCCGTCGCAACATTGGCCTGACCCAGATCCTCGAGGATCTAGCAGAATCGGTAGCAGAGGATGTCTCGTCACGCCGCATGGTGCAGGCCGAGCGCACACGCCAGACCACCACGGTGAGATACGTCACCCTGATCACAGTGGTCGTGTTTGGAGGCTTCCTGTTGTTTGGCGGCTCCTACGTGGCGCCCTACGGCACCACCGTTGGCCAGCCCATCCTGGCTGTCCTCCTGGCTGCCTACGTGGGTGTTCTGGTGTGGCTGCGAAGGATGAACCGGGCTGAACCCCTGCCCCGTCTGTTGGAGAGGGTGGCATCGTGACAGAAATGCAGCTGGCGCTCGTCGCTGGAATCCTGATCGCAACTGGGCCGGTTCTTCTGATCATGCGATACGCCCCTCGGCACCCCGCACTAGGCGCCTACCTCGATGCGTCGAGCGGCAGCGCTGGAATCATGACCGCCACCGCGGGGGAGGGAACGGGAGTTCCCACGTCGCTGGACGATCGGATCGGCTACTGGCTGCAGCGACGCTTGGGCAACAGGTTCCAGGTTCCAGAAGTGGAGTTGGAGATCCTGCGCATCCCACCCCATCGCTTCTTGGCCCAGAAGGTCACCTTCGCGGCTGTCGGATTGGCATTGCCGTCGGTGATGTCGGCGCTGCTGTACGTGCTCGGGGTGCCGATGCCCATCGCGATTCCTGTGATCGGGAGCATCCTGCTCGCCGTGGTGTTGAGCTTCATCCCCGACTACAACGTGCGTGACAACGCGAAGAAGGCTCGGGCCGAGTTCACCTATGTGTTGGGCTCGTACATGGATCTCGTCGCGATGGAACGGCGGGCTGGCACCTCACCGCGGCAGGCGCTGGAAGATGCCGCAGAGGTCGCTGACTCGTGGGTGTTCAGGCGCCTAGCTGAGGAGCTGACTCACTCACGGCTGTCTGGCATCCCCCCGTGGGAGCGGCTGGGGCAGCTGGGGGAGCGCTACATGGTCAACGAACTGACCGAGCTTGCTCACATCATGAGGATCGCTGGCAACGAGAACGCTGGGGTCTACGAGACCCTGAAACAGCGTTCAAAGGCCATGCGGAAGGCGCATTTGGCGCGGGAGCTGTCTGCAGCCAATGAAACATCGACCAAGCGCAGCGCGCCGGTGGCGGTGCTGGGCCTGGTGTTCCTGGCGTTACTGGTCGTTCCGGCGCTGCTGTCCATGATCACGATGATGTGACGGCGTTACAGGGACGCTACGCCTCGTAGTTTCTGGCCTGATGACAAGGCAGAATGCCATTTATCGTCAGAAACCTGTCACGTTCAGGTCTCGAGACTGGCTTTCCTCAAAGTGAGGAAGTCAGACAACTAGGAAGGAACCGCTGTCCAATGAACGCACTCCACTGGCTGATCGGCATTTTTGTCGCAGCCCCCGCCCTGCTGCGGGAGAAGAAGGAACGCGGCGACATCACGCTGCAGCAGGTGATCTGGGCTGCCGGCATCGCCGTGGCTGCAGTCGCCGTCATCGCCGCGATCGTGGCCATCATCAACGGCTACGTCGCCAAGATCCCCCAGTAGAACCAAGTTTCGTGGCTCTACGACGTTCAGCGCGTGATCGGCAGCGCGGGTCAGTCACCATCGAGATGGTGATCTTGTTCCCCGTGCTGCTGATCATGCTGTTCGCCGCAGTCCAGGCCGGGTTGTATTTCCACGCCCGCAACGTGGCAATGTCCGCAGCCCAAGAGGGCGCCAGGGTCTCAGCCAGCTACGAATCATCGACAGGGAAGGGCGCGGCGGCTGCCGAAGCGTTCGCTGCAGAAGCAGGAGCCCAAGGCATATCGGTGTCAGTGTCGTCGACCGGTACAACGACCACAGCGATCGTCAGCGTCGAATCCCCGAACCTTCTCCCGTTCCTGATCCCTCAGATGCCGATCCACCAGAGCGCAACCATGCCTCTTGAAAGGATCTCCTGATGCGCAGCGCCGAGCGGGGATCAGCCACACTCGAACTCGTCATCGTCATCCCAGCCACGCTGTTGCTGATCAGCCTGGTCATCATGGGCGGCCGCCTCGCCTTGGCACATCAAGCCATTCAGGCAGTGGCCTACGACGCCGCACGAGCTGCGTCAGTGGCTCGCAACGCAGGCGAGGCCACCAGCACAGCCAACCATGTCGCCGCGTTCTCGCTGGCGTCCAACGGACTGTCGTGCCTGAGCACCAGCACCAACGTCAACACAGCCGGTTTCGCCGCCGCCGTCGGCCAGAACGCGACGGTGACCGCCGATGTGTCCTGCACCGTTCGCCTGGGCGACCTTTCCCTGCCCGGTGTTCCCGGATCGGTCACCTTGACCGCAGAAGCCACCAGCCCCATCGACACCTACCGGGAACGATGATGCGCCGCAACGAACGAGGATCAGTCACTTTGTGGGCCGTGATCATCACGACCGCAGTGCTGATGATCGTGGGCCTGGTCGTCGACGGCGGCTCCCAGCTCCGCGCCACGCAACGAGCTGACCAGGTCGCTCGCGAAGCTGCCCGCGCTGCAGGCCAAGCGATCTCCGGCGACCCGATCTTGGGCCGTCCCGGTCTGGTTGATGTCTCCCGCGGCCGCCAAGCTGCAGCCGCTTATCTCAGCGCCGCCGGCGTAGCTGGAGATGTCCACGTCGAAGGCACCACCATCACCGTCGACACCCGGGTGAGCTGGAGCCCCGTGATTCTGTCCGCCATCGGCGTGGGCAGCGTCACCGTCACCGGCAGCGCACAAGCCGAAACGAAGCAGGTCTACCAAGGAGCGCCACGATGAACTTCACCCGCCGAATCTTGGGCGTGCTCGCTCTGCTCTTCGTCGCAGTTCTTCTCGCCGGCGTCCCCGTGGTGCTGTGGTGGCTCACCGGGCCACTCCTTCCCGACGCCATCCCCACCGGCAGCCAGATCCTCGACGCTCTCACCTCACGCGACGACGGAACACTCATCGCGGTCGTCCTCCTCGTCGTCGCGTGGTTAGCGTGGCTCTACTTGGCAATCGCCCTCCTCGTGGAGATCTGGGCCGCGATCCGTCGAGTGCCGGCACCGCGGATGCCTGGCTTCTCCCTCCCCCAAGGTGCTGCCCGAAAACTCGTCGGAGCCGCCATGCTTGCCTTCATCGCCGGCCCCGCCCTGGCAGGCACTGCGAACGCCGACACCACCACTGTCTCCCCGCCAGCACAAACCGTCAGCGCCACCACCATTTCCACCACCCCGGCCGCAGAGGACACCAGCAGCTCCCGTGACACCACGATGCAGGCGCCCACACGGGAGCGCGCAACCACAACCCACGTCGTGGGCCCCCAGGATTCGCTCTACAGCCTCGCCGCCACCTACCTGGACGATGGTGATCGGTACATGGAGATCTTCGAGGCCAACAGGGGAGTGGTGCAGGCCAACGGGTCAAAGCTGACCGATCCCGATCTGATCGTCAGCGGCACCGAACTGACCATCACCCTCGACACCCCCGCAGCCGCCCCCCAGGCAGCTGCCGCCAAGCGCGCCACCATCGACCACACCGTCGAACCCGGAGACACCCTCTACGAGCTGGCCGAGGACCATCTCGATGATGGTGATCGGTACATGGAGATCTTCGAGGCCAACAGGGGAGTGGTGCAGGCCAACGGGTCAAAGCTGACCGATCCCGATCTGATCATCAGCGGCACCGAACTGACCATCACCCTCGACACCCCCGCAGCCGCGCCGGCCGCTGCAACCCCCACCACGGACCAGCCCAAGCCATCTCAGGTGGAAACAGCAGAAGAGCCCCAGGAGCCAGAAACAGCCGCCCCCAGCAAACAGCAGCCGGCTGCCACCCAAGCGCCCCCCACCCCAGAACCCGCCCCCACGCCGCAGCCAGCCCGCGCAGAGATCGGCAGCTCCCAGTCGTCGGCGTCGCAGCCGATCATCCACGACACCGTCTCCGAGGACGACTCCGACGACATCGGGGTGCGTGCCCCCATCGGCGTTGGAGCGCTGGCTGCCAGCGGCGTCGTCGGGCTGATCGCGTCGCGGCGCTTCTACCAGCGCCGGCAGCGGGCCCGCGGCGCGCAACTCGCGATGCCCACCGGTGCGGCCGCCGTCGTCGAACGAGAACTCCGCGCCGTCGCTAACCCGCTGGCCATCGAAGAAGTCGACCTCGCCCTGCGAGGCTTGGCCAAACACTGCCGCGACACCAACACACCACTGCCCGAGATTCGCGTCGCTCGCCTGACCGGAACCACCTTCGAGATCTACACCACCGAGGCAGAAACCCTGCCAGCACCGTGGATCGGAACAGCCTCTGGGATGCTGTGGTCCTATCACGCCGACGACACCGATCAACTCGACCGCGACGCCCTATCCGAAATCCCCGCACCTTTCCCCGCCCTGGTCTGCCTGGGACAGGATCTCGAAGACGCGCATGTGCTGGCCGACCTCGAAACCGTCGGGTCGATCAACATCGATGCCGACAAGAACGATGCCGAGGAGATCCTCGCCGCCATGGCCATCGAACTGGCCACGTCGAGCTGGGCCGACGACCTGACCGTCACCGTGGTGGGGGCGTTCCCCGAAATGGAAGACGTACTCCAGACCGGGCGCATCCGCTATCTTCCCACCGTGGGCCGGCTCTTTGACGAGCTGCAACGACGTGCAGACAACGACCGCCTGGCGCTGCAGCTTGACGACGCCCCTGATCTCCACCACGCTCGCGTCAGTGCGGTGGCACCCTCCACCTGGTTCCCCGAAGTCATCATGCTCACCCAGCCGTTGACCGACACCCAGCAGAACCAGCTGGAGCGGCTCCTGACCGAACTGCCCCGAGTCGCGATCGCATCGGTTGCAATCGACAGCTCGCCCGCAGACTGGACGATCAACACCACAAGCGGCGACAACGTCATCCTCGAACCGCTCGGACTGACCATCATCCCCCAGCGGATCTCGACCGAGGGATACCGCCGCGTTCTCGAGGTGGTCGACGTCGCCAACCACGGGCAGCCGATCTACAACGAAACCCACCCCGACATCATCGACACCCTGGTCGACGACGCCACCGACTGGCTCAACGCCCACACCGGGCGCGAGGATGACCTCCCTGATGAGGGGGAGCCCGTCGCCATCGCAGTCGACGTGGAAGATGTTGAGGCCCTGCAATCCGCGCAGCTGGCTGAAGTTGATGCTTCTGTTGAGGAGCCCGAGGATCTGGACGTGTCGGAGTCGGTTGAGGAAGCCGAGCAGGGTGAGGAGCCCGAGAAGCTGTCCGCAACCTTCGGACCCACAGAGGGTGTGCCGTACCTGCGTGTTCTGGGCACGGTCGAGCTGGAAGGCGCTGGCGGTGTGGTGGAGCCCAATCGTGCAGCCCGTCTGACTGAGTACCTGGCCTATCTGGCGTTGACCGAAGACACGGTCACGGCCCGATCCATTGATGATGCGATCTGGCCGAACCGGAAGAAGGAGAACAACGCCACGACCAGGGACCCGGCCACGTCACGGCTACGCAAGTGGCTGGGCACCGACGAGGATGGTCAGCTGCGGCTCGACGTGAACACGTTTGAGCTGACCGGCATCGACTGCGACTGGTATCAGTTCGAGGCCGCTACCCGAGGCCCTCTGACGGGGGTCTCGACGGAGCAGCTCGCCGCCGCAGTGCGGTTGGTGAGGGGCACTCCGTTCAAGAGCGCTGCGGTGAGGAACCGCTACTACTCCTGGGCCGAGCCGATCCAGCAGGCGATGATCTCGCGGATTGTTGATGTCTGCTACGAGCTGGCGCTGAGGCAGCTGGTCGACGAAGAATGGCTCGCCTGTGAGGCCACCCTCGCCACTGGTATCGACATCGAACCAGGCGACGAGCAGCTCTGGCGAATGAGGATCCTGGCTGCCTACGCTCGCCACAACCGGGAGGCAGTGGAGGAAGCCACCAGTCGGCTGTTCGCGCAGCTCGAAGGCTTCGACTGCCCGCCCGAACCCGAAACCACTGACTTCCTTCGCCATCTGGACGAAGGTGCAACCGTGACCGACCTGATGGAGATGATCTAGATGAACACCCGCCTCACGATCGCCGTGGCGACGCTGACCATCGGCGCGCTCCTGGCCGGCTGCACACCCGAAACCGAACCAACCTCGAGCCCCACTCCGACGCCGACAACCAGCAGCGCTGCGCCGATGCCCACGCCGACGCCCACGCCGACGCCGACGACGGTGTCCCCGTCCCCGACGCCCACGGCAGTCGAGTCGTTCCCGGATGATGTGACTGGGGATTCTCCTGCTCAGGCTGAGGTGCGCGCCGGCTGGCAGGCCTATATCAACGTCACGGACAAGTTCGCTCGGGATCCGGAGCTGAACGACCTGACCGAGATCCAGTACGTCACCACGGGACAGCTCGCCACCGACGCGGTCGCTTCGATCATGCGGCTCCGTGAGAACAACCTGATGCGGAAGGGAGATCTGGTCCTTCGTGATGCTGAGATCTCTGAACCGGAGGCCAACACTGATGGTGTCATGACATCGGCCGTCAACTACTGCTTCGACCCGGCCCATCTGCAGACCGTCGACATCGATACCGGCGAGCAAGGTGGAGAGAACGCCCTCCAGCCGGATCAGACGATGAAGGTCACGGTGCTGATGGAGCAGCTGCCTGATGGATCGTGGCGGGCAGCGCTGTCTGAGACAGAGTTGGCCCCGTGCTGAGGCGCCTGCTCGTCGTCGCCTCCCTGATCATCCTTCTCGGGGTGGTGTGGGCACCGACCGCATCCGCCTGCCCTACCCAGAAGTGTGATGATCAGGGTAACTGCTGGATTGAGGAATGCAGCCCCGGTGGGGGAGGCTCCGGTGGCGGCGGGGGAGGCTCCACCAGCCCTGGTCGCGGGGGAGAGAAGGCAACCACATGTTTCTACGGGAGCACCGAAGTTTCCTGTGCCACGACCGCAGGTACGTGGAGCAGCGCAGTCGGGGCTTGGTGCAAGGCCACCGAACCACAGCCGCCGGCCACCGATGCAATCTGGGGTGGCAGGACAGAAGGAAACGTCTACACCTGCACGCCGCCGCGAGTGAACATCTTCGACCCCGACTTCGGGCTGTCGTTCCAGCGATGGCTTCCCGCGTCGCCGGAGCTACCACCCCCGGATCCGGAAGTGCTGGCATGGCGTGCCCTGGCGGCCGTGAACCTCCAACCCATCGACATGGGCATCGCACCCGAGCCGCTTGCAGCGAACCCCAGCTCACTCGGCGCGGTGGGTCTGCCAGTGTGGCTGTGGGCCGACACCACGAGCCCCAACACCACCGGCCCGATCTCTAACTCGGCATCCGAACGCGGCTACACCGTCAACATCACCGCCCGGTTGAAGAACATCACCTGGGACTTGGGCGATGGCTCAGCAGCTATTGAGTGCGGGATCGGGCAACGCTTCGACCCGGCCTCGATGGGGCCGCAGACCCCGGTCGCATGTGGCCGGCAGGCCGGCTATGACCAGCAGGGCGAGTACACGATCACGGCGACCTCCAACTGGGAAGTGACCTGGAACGGGATCGGCCGCTCAGGAGTGATTCCCTTCCAGACCGACACCAGTGGAAGCGTCAGGATCGGTGAGATCCAGGTCGTGGTGACCGACAGCTAGCCCCTGGCAGAGCACTGCGGAGACGCCCCGAGAGATGTCTCCGCAGTGCTTTTTCATGCCCATGGCGGGAGGGCAAGTGCATGACGCCGCACGAAGGTCCTCTGTGAAAGGCCTAGTCAGAGCGGTTGTAGAACTTTTTTCGGGTCTTGCCGGATTGGGCAAGGGTTCGGGCAAGGGGGTCTGAGTTGAGTAGGTGGTGCCAACTCACCGAAAGGGGCCTTCCATGCAGGTCTTCCGCTCCCACGACACCGTTCCCGAGACCATCACCTCACCAACGTTGGAAGGTCTTGCGCAGGAATGGGTGGCGATCAACGCCACCGCCGAATACCACCGCCAAGTCAGCCAGATGGGGTTCACCGGCTGCACCCGTCCCGGTGATGTTCTCGACCTGATCGACCGTTCCGATTCCGCCACCGCGAACGAGCTGCTCTACCAGCTGGTGACCCACGACAGCTACCTCGCGTCGCGGATGGTGCTGCAGGCTGTCCTGCCCCGAGTGCTCAACAACGCGATCACTCGGGTGCAGTATTCGGGCACCCTGGAGGATCATCTCCAGACCCTGATCGGTGATGTGTGGACAGCCATTGCCGACTACCCCGCACACAGCACCAAGTACGTGGCCCTCAACCTGACCCGCCGCCGGGGATTCGAGGACGACGACGATCGCTGTGGTCCCCTGGGCGACTTCGATCCGGGATACCACGAATCGGGCCCCGAGCATGAGTTGAAGCTGCTGGTTCACTCAGCGCTGACCGAAGGCCGTATCGCCGCACACGACATCGAGCTGCTGCACGAGATCTACATCCAGGGCTACAGCGCGATCGAAGCCGCCGAGCGTCGACACGTCAAAGCTGACGTGATCCGCCAGAGGTGTTCACGCACCCGTGCTCGGCTCGCAGCGGTGGCCGCTGACGCGGCCGACGTCTAAGAAAAAGATCCCCAGAGAGCTGTCACATACGTCTGATCCCGATGGCTTTCGTAGGTAGAGGTTAAGGAGAGGAAGTGGAGATGTCAGGCATCGACCGCGCTACCCAATGTCGAGTGGGGGAGTTGGCATCATGCCCCCTCGATATTGCTGTGGCAGCCGAGATTCGAGCCGTCATCGCTGCCGCTCGCCGGAAGGCCTCAACCGCGTCTGGCGGGACCGCTCGATCCCGGTCCCGCCGGACAGCACGAAAGGCCACAGCATGAAGCTGCTCAACAAGCGCCGCCAGCCGGCCGACGCTGCACCGATTGACGAAGATCAGGCGCCCCCCGCGAAGATCGCAGCCGCCAACTGGACCCGCGGCCAGCAGCTCGCCACCACCGCCACCCGAGTCGTGCTGTGGGGGATGGTCGCTTGTGCCCCCCTCGCACTCGGCGTCGGCGCCGTCGCCTTGAGCGCAGCAGCTCGACCAGCACCACAGTCCACGATCGCAGCAGCACCCACCGAACCCCCCGGCCGGCTCCAAGCCACCGGGATGGCTGAACACGCCGTGATGGCATGGCTAGGCGCCAGTCGCGGCTCTGAGCACCAAGTGTCGGGGCTGCTGCCCTCTGCCGATCTGCCGGCCAAGGGCCTGAACGTATCTGCCCCTAGCGCCGTTGACTCGGTATGGGATGGCAGCGCGTGGATCGTGACAGTGGGGGTGACCGTCACCAGCGATGTTCCGACCGATCAGGGCGCCACCACCCAGACGGTGCAGCGACGGTTCTTCCAGGTGCCGGTAGCTGTGGACGCTGATGGGATCCTCAGCGTTCTCATGCTGCCCGCCGAGGTCGCAGGGCCCACCACGGCAGCTCCCTCATCTGGGGCAGGGTTCCGCTCTACGGTTCCATCAACCCATCCGGTGGCTGTTGCCGCCGTCGATTTCCTCACCGCGCTGTTGGCAGGCGGTGGTGACATCACGCGCTACATCTCACCGGAATCGGGGATCCGAGCCGTGACGCCAGCGCCCTACGTGTTCCTGACTGTGGAGTCGGTCATGGCTGACCATGCACCGGCCACCAGCCCTGCTGAGGGGGATTCCGTGGTGGTGATGGTGCGCACTCGTGCGCTCGATGCCACCGAATCAGCCACCCGTTTCGACTACGTGCTTGCGATGTCGCTGCGCTCATCGAGGTGGGAGATCACCGAGATCAAAGGATCTCCGCTGCTGGGGGGAGAGGAGGTGCCCGTCGCTGACCCCGACCCCAGTCCTATCCCGACTAGCAACACCAATCCCTAACTATCAGGTTTCATTTCACGAAGGGTTCAACTCTCATGGTTCCTCTGGAAGGCGTTTTTGATTTCGTCAACGGCCTAGCCGCTGATCTCAAGGCCACCATCACGGTGGCAGTCGTCGCGCTGGCGATCACGTTCATCGTGGTCAACGCGGTTGCATCGAAGCTGTCGGTGGCCAAGATCGTTGGCGCCCTGGTCACGGCAGGCATCCTCATCGCCGGCGTCTTGGGCATCGACATCCTCGCCGGCATGTTCACCTCCGAGCTGACCTCCCCGTAGGAAAAGCTCGCGATGGCGTTGAAGTGGTACACGAGGGCGAGGAAGTTCCCTCAGCTGATCGGCCGCACACCCGACGGCACCCGCATCCCCGGCGGCCCCTACACCTACACCCAGGTGGCCGCCGGGGTGGTGACCGCGCTCGTGCTGTCCCAGACCACATGGCTCTGGGCCCACGGCAGCCTGATCTTCAACGCCACCATCTTCATCGGACTCACAGTCGGAGCGGTGATCGCGTCAGGGAAGTTGCCACCGGGTATGCGAAACCCGGTGGTGCTGGCCTCCGGTGCGCTCAACCTTCTCAACCGCGGTTACCGGCTCAACGGTGCCTCAGTGAAAGCCCCCAAACCTCACACCTCCACGGCGGCAGGCCCGGTGACTGTGTTCGAGCCGGTCCCCACATCCTCCTCCGTCCCCGTCTCAGCTGCACCCGACGAGGACAAGATCCTGATTCATTCGCAGCCTGACCTCGTTCAGCGCCCCATGCCCGCACTGACTGGGGTCCAGCGACTCCTTCTAGGAGAAGCATCATGAAGATCCCCACCATCGCCCTCTACGACAATCTGAGGTTCACCGCCTCCGGCCAGGTGTGGGCTGACTTTCTGCTCACCGGCGTCAACTATGGGCTCAGGGCACCTGACGAGAAGGAACGGGTACGGCTGCTGCACCAGGCACTGTTCCGCTCGCTTCCTGGTGAATCGCTGATGCTAGGGCTGTGCTCAACCCTGGACCCACACCAGGTCGTCGACAGGATGCTCGACGGTCTCGATCCGGAGCAGTGCCCCGACTGGGTGGCTGAGTGCGAAGCCACCTTGGACACCATCGAGACCCTACGGCCGGGCTACCGGATCTTCTGGCTGTCGGTGCCACTGTCGAACGAAGGATCGACGATGTCTACAACCTTCAAGGCCGCCCGTACCAACATCGAATCGGCGCTGGGGCTGCCAGTGGTCAAGCCCTCGACTCAGCAGCTCAAGGCCGCGGCGATGAAGGCCAAGCAGATATCCGAAGAGATCCCCGCGCCCTTCCGTCCTACCCCGGCCACGCCGGCGCAGATGGTGTGGCTTCACCAACACATGATCGACCGCGGCCTCTACCTCGACGGACTGCTGCCCCAGAGCGGACCCTCAAACCTCCCCAAGGGCCGCAGCGCTCTGCAGGCGCCACTGCTCGACGAAGGTGGCCGCACCGACGACGAGAAGAAGACCTCCTTCCACCCGCTTAAGAGGCGCTACCTCAAGATCCAGTCCCCAGCGCCAGGCGATGAGGACGCCGCGTCCTATCAGGCCATGCTCATGGTCTCAGACGTCCCCGATGGGGAACTGCCGTTCCCCGGTGGGGAGATGCTTGGCCGTCTCGATGAGTGCGGCCTGTCAGTCGACTGGGCCATGCGCCTGACTGTGCGCTCATCGAGCGAAGTGCTGCGATCCAACCAACGCGCCCTAGAGACATTGAACGAGCAGTTCAATCAGCGTGAAGGCGAACTGTCGCACGGGGTCTCCGCGCTCGACCGTCATGCCTCCGACCTGTCCGAGTACGCCGCATTGATGGAAAGCAACAAGCTCGAAGTCGAATGCCAGGCCACCTTCATCCTCAGCGTCGCGGCAGCTGACCCCGACGACGTGCGCGCCCAGGCCAGGGCCTTGGCTGGCTGGTTCAGCGAGGCCGGCTACAAACTGTCGCAGCCGGTGGGCTACCAGCAGGAAATGTGGTGGCAGTGCCACCCCGGTGTGCCCACCTCGGCAATGACTCGTGAGTACGCCCAGCTGACCACCTCGGAAGCTCTCTCCGCGATGGTGCCCCTGTCCACCGCCCACGTCGGTGACAACGCGGGCACCCTGCTGGCCATTTCCATCAACAACGGCCCCATGCTCGACGAGCACACCCCGTGCGGTTCCTCCCCGCTGATCTTCCACGACCCCGATGGCTCCACCGACCGCAACGTGTCGGGATCCACGGCCTACATCGGAGACCTCGGATCCGGAAAAAGCTTCGCCCTCAAGAAGGAAGCCGGCGCCATCCTCGATCGCGGCGGCCGAGTCATCGTCACCGATCGCACCAACATGGGGGAGTGGGCTGTGTGGGCCGACGCTTTGGCCGACCCCCGCATCGTCGATGTGTCCCAACCCCAGTGGTCGCTGGATCCGCTGCGGATCTTCGACCCCGCAACCGGATCGCGGGTGGCGCAGTCGTTCCTCACCCCTCTGCTCGACATCGCCCCCACCTCAGCCCAGGGCGTGCTGCTGTCCGAAGTCCTCGAAACCGACTACCTCAAGACTCACGGAATCACCGGATTCGGATCCCTGGTCAACCATCTGGCCGACGACTGCACCATTGCAGGGGCCAAGGAGCTGGCCCGCCTCATCCGCGTGTTCAGCCGCAAGGATCTTGGCAGGGTCGTGTTCGACGAGCAGCTGCCTGCGCTCAACCTGGACCACCCGATCATCGTGGTGCGCACCCACCAACTGACACTGCCCAAGCGATCCGAACTCGACCACGAACACCTCTTCCGCCAGATGGGGCTCGAGAAACTGTTTGGCCGCGCAGTGTTCGCGCTGATCACCTCGATCGCCAAGCATGAGTGCTTCTCCAACCGGGACCAGCTGGCCGCGTTCGTCGTCGACGAAGCCCACGCAGTGACCAGCTCCACCGAAGGAACCAACGAGCTGGTCGACTTCATCCGCGACGGCCGCAAGCACCGTGCCGTGGTCTACCTCGGATCCCACGACCCCGACGAAGACTTCCCTTCCGAAACGATGCGTGGACTGATCCCGTTCCGCGTATTGATGCGCCACAAGGACAAGACCCTGGCCCAGAACGGGCTGCGCTGGCTCGACCTCGACCACACCGACCAAGACCTGATCGAGCTGGTCACCAAGGACACCTCACCCCAGCTCGGAGACGACGTGCCCGTGCAACGGCGCGGCGAATGTCTCATCCGTGACGCTTCCGGAGCGGTGGGCCGAGCCCGAATCCTGCCGCCGGCCCTGACCAGCCGAGACCAGGCCGCCCGCACCGGCGGCAGGAAGGACCGAGCCGCGTGAACAACAGGCAGCCACCACGCTGGGTGCGGATCCTCATCCGCACCCTGATCGGTGCTGCCATCTTGACGCTCATCGGCAACGTCGCGTTCGTGGTCGCCGACGAAAGTGGCGCCTCGATGGGGCAAACCATCCCCGCGCTGTCCTGGGTGCAGCTCGCTGACGCCAAGGGCATCAACCTGTGGAACTACGAGCTGGCCATCAACTTCAAAAGCGACATCTTCGACCCAGGAGCGTCGGTGTCGGCAATGCTCACCGAGTTCCTGTGGAAGGGATATCTCGGCCTGACCGCCTTGGCGATCTGGTTCGTCGACTGGGTGCTGTCGTTCGACTGGCTCACCGTCATCATCGCGCCACTGACCGCTGTCGGAGACGCGATCCGCAACATCATCACGCAGTTCGGCCTGGCACCAGCATTCTTGATGGTGGCCGGCCTGGTCGGCGCCGTGTTCATCCTGCGAGGCAAAATCGCCCGAGGCGTCTACGAGATGTTGATGTCATGCTTCATC
Source organism: Tessaracoccus lubricantis (assembly GCF_039544535.1). Classification (NCBI taxonomy): domain Bacteria; kingdom Bacillati; phylum Actinomycetota; class Actinomycetes; order Propionibacteriales; family Propionibacteriaceae; genus Tessaracoccus; species Tessaracoccus lubricantis. Next base: position 17,775 of record NZ_BAABLV010000066.1, on the reverse strand, counting down.
GTGGCGCTGTCGGTGACCGCGTTCGCCAACCCCTTAGAACTGGTCGCGGGCCCCGACGGCTGGATCTACCAAGCCCGCGACCACACCTTGGAGCTGGTCGCTGCCATGGGCGATCAGGCCCAGTCTGACCAGAACGCGATCACCTCGGAGCTGATCACCACCTTCGTCCGCCAGCCCGCCCAGCTGGTCTCGTTTGGTCAGATCCTCGACGGCGGCGACTGCGAAGAGGCCTACGACACAGCAGTCAGCGCCGGCCCCTACGGCTACGAATCAGACATTCGGGATGCAGTCAGCGACTGCAATAAAGCCGCTAGTAGCTACGCAGACACCCCCAATGGGGGAATGGTGACCTCGGCGCTCATCCAGGCCCCCGCCGGAATCATGGTCCTGGTGATGGCGATCCTGATCGGCGGCACCGTCATGCTCGCCCTAGTGGCCACCGTGCTGGCCGCGCTGAAAACCATCATCAACCTGGTCCTTGCGGTCCTCCCAGGCGGCGCCAGACGGCCCCTGGCGCACTCCTTCGCAGAAGTGTTCATCGGCATCGCGGTGTTCATTTTCGCGATGTTCTTCCTAGCCGTCTATCTCATGGTGATCCAAGCGGTGTTCCGCGCCCATGAAGGCCAGCCCTCCAAAGCCTTCGTCATCATGCTCATCGTCATGATCCTGGGGCTGATCGCCTTCGTGCGCTACCGCAAATCCCTCAAGGCAGCTACCACCCGACTCACCGACTGGATGTCCAAACCCCCTGGCGGGCCCGCCCCCCGCCCACTGGCACCTCCAGGCCAAGGCTCTCACCTGATGAAGGCGGCAGGACTCTACGGTGCTGGCCGGGTGTTGTCTTCACCGCAAGGCCGCGCCGCTCTGAAGAACACTGCTGTGGTCGGGGCAGCGGCGCTAACCGGCAACCCGGCCCTGGCTGGCCGTGTGCTGCTCAACAGCGCAACCGCGAAGCGAGCCAAGAATCTCGCTGGTCGAGCGATCGGCCCAAAGCCTGCGGCTTCTCCCGCGGCCGCCGGTGGGGGTGGCACCAGTCGCACAGTGTTCTCCGGGGAAGCTGCACGTCCCCAACAGAGCTCTGCAGCCCCTCCAGCTACGAGCAGGCCACGGCACCGCAGCAACACCGACGACGACACGGTTGTCCTCCACGGCACGGTCGTTGAACCCGACGAGTACCCGCGGCTGCCCATGCGCAGGACCAGGGTGCTGGCAGCGCCTCCCGCACGTCCCCATCGTCTGAGGCCCAGCGAACCCCGCCCACAGCTTCCGCCGCCGCCCGAACCGGGCACACCACCGACGCGGCCCAAGCCCTCACGGCCCTCACCCAACAGCGGCCCGCCGCGCACCACGCGCCGCCCCCAGAACGAACCGCCGCCCCGCAGCACCCCTCAGAGAGGACGCCTCGCACCCACCCGCCCAGGGTCACGACCCGGTAGAAGGACACGATGAAGAAGTGGATCGCGATCGCCGCGGTGGCAGCTCTGGCGTCCCTGGCGGTCCCAGTGGTCATGCTGATGATGATCATGACCGCTGTCGGTGGTTCGCAGCAGCAAGTCAGCTCCACCCACGCATCCCTCTGCACAGCCAGCTGGCAGGGCGACAGCATCACCGAACGCGATCTCACCGGTTCCCAGCTCGACGCAGCTGCCACCATCTACGCGGCCGCCATCGAAACCGGGGCAGGCCCCGAAGGTGCGATCGTGGGCATCGCCACCGCCTTGCAAGAGTCCGACCTCGGTGCAAATCCCTACAGCCGAACCCCCAACAGCGACGGTGACGTCGGACTGTTCCAGCAGCGCAGCCTGGTCGGCTGGTACGCCAACGGCGCCACCCAAGAAGAGAACATCACCACCCTCAACGACCACGCCTATGCGGCGCGCACCTTCTTCCTCGGCAACGACTCCCTCGACGGATCCCACATCCCTGGCCTGACCGACATCGACGGCTGGCGCGAGATGGCGGTGACCGAAGCAGCACAATCCGTGCAGCGCTCCGCGTTCCCATACGCCTACGCCGATCACGAAGCCCTCGCCCGAGCCCTGGTCCAACGACTCGGGGAAGGGGAAGCCGGCCAGATCCTGTGCGCCGGCGCAGTCGGCGGATCACTGGACTGCCCAGCCAGCGGGCTGAGCAGCGAAGCCGGACTCAACGCCGACGCGCTGCGCGGGCTCAGATGCATCAAACAGTTCTGGCCCCAGATCGACGTGATCGGCGGCGTCCGCAACGACCCCGACTCCGACCACCACACAGGTGACGCGCTCGACCCAATGATCCCCAACTACACCAGCGCCACCGGCATCGCCCTGGGCACAGAGATCGCAGAATGGGCCAGGGCCAACGCCGAAGGTCTCGGCATCAAGTACGTCATTTGGCGAAAGCAGATCTGGTCGGTGGAACGAGCCTCAGAAGGATGGCGCACATGCGGAACCGATGCCGCATCGTGCTACTCCGGCTCTGACCCCAGCGCCGCCCACCTCGATCACCTCCACCTGAGCTTCCTCGGCGCCATGGGCACCGGAATCCCCGCCACCGGGGCAGCCAGCTCATCCGGGGAAGTGTCACTGCCAATTGCTCGCGGCAGCTACCGACTCACCGCCCGCTACAACCAGAAGGGCAGCAACTGGTCATCGGGGTACCACACAGGACTCGACTTCGCCGCCCCCGAAGGAACACCCCTACGATCCATCACCGCCGGCACCGTCACCGACACCTCCTGGCATTCCGCCTACGGCAACCTCACCACGATCACCGCCGACGACGGAACCGTCTTCTACTACGCCCACCAAGCCCGCCGCTACGTCACACTCGGCCAGAAGGTCACCGCCGGCGAACTCATCGGCACCGTCGGCAACACCGGCAACAGCTTCGGCGCACACCTCCACCTCGAAGTACGCATCGGCGGCCGCCACACCAACCCGGAAACCTGGCTCACCACACGAGGAGTTGCACCATGAACCTCAAAACCGCAGCCATCGGCGTGGTCGTCATCGTCGCCGTCGGAATCCTGCTCGGAGGCCGGATCAACCCCGACGACACCCCGACAGCCACCCCCACCCCTAGCACCGCCATGCACACACCCAGCGCCCACCAGCACCCCACCCCACCCCACACCCACGAGGAGGCCGATGAAGGCGACCATGGACCAGAGGCGCCCGTAGTGATTACTCCCAGTTACGACGGGGGAGAAGACCCAGACTGGACCGTCCCGCCGGCCGAACGGAACCATGCCATTGACACCGCCGAAACCTTCATCGCCGGCTGGCTCAACCCTGACCCCACCCAGCGCACCCAGCAGATCCAATCCGTCGCGGCCGAAGCGCTGGTCGCTGAGCTGGCAGCTCCCGATCTGAGGATCTGGGCCACCACCCCCCAAGGACCCCCGCTCATCATGGAACTGGTCTCCACCAACGCCATGCTGCGCCAAACGTTTGCTGACGGCCGAGCGATTGACCTGCTGCTCATCGTCGAACCGGGCAGCTCCACCGGCTGGATCGTCACCGACATCGCCCCCGCACCATTGAAACCCCAATAGTGACTGCGAATGCCTGGGGTTGATTGGCGAACTCGCTCATCTTGATTCGGAAACTGGACCGCGGCGACGGTCCCGCGGTCCCGGACAGGCCAAGGGGACGATGAACGCCGTCGGAGGGGTCAGATACACCCCTTACGGAGACTTGACGGACATCAACAGCGACCGAGAGGGCAGCAGAAGGCCCCGGCTGCCCGTCTCGGGGCAGGGCCTTCGGTCTTGCTCGGTGATGTTGTGGTGCTGGTTCAGCTGCCGGTGACACCCACGGCAAGGGTGCCGGCGCATCTGGCGAGATCGGTGGTGGTCGTCCCGGCGCTCGGCGTTCCCGTCCGTAGGTCAGGTCACGTCGCCTCGGGGTCGCCTCCTCGTCCGCACGACGCTTCAGCGGGCCGCGGCCACGGCTGTCTACCTTGACCGGCTTGGACAGCCAGCGTGACGCCTTGCGGGTGTTGCCGGCCATGAGGAGGGTCGTGACCAGCAGGAAGCACGAGGCGAACCCGCGGACCCGGCGACGGTCAGGGTTGGCGAGGCCGACGAACGCGGAGTCCTTCACGTAGCGGTTGAACGACTCGACGGTCTGGCGCAGCGAGGTGTAGTGCCGGGCCCAGCGGTCGGTGCCGAACTGCATCCCCATCGCGTGACGGTTCCAGTGCTCCCCGTCGAGGACCTGCGTTCCGCCGGCGTTGTTGCAGACCGACCCGCGCAGGTCGACCAGCGGCAGGGACCGGCGGGCGACGGGCATCAGGCTTGGCTGGGCGGAGGCTCCGGGGCGCAGCGGGCAGGCCAGGGTGGGGTTCGGCCCGGTCGCCGGGCAGCGAACCTGTTGGGAGCCGTCCCGGGCCATGCTGGTGCGGGGCTGCAGCAGGTACTTGGCTCGCGCGACGATGCGTTCGTACCAGACGTCGCGGGTGATGCGCTTCCCGGTCTCGTCACCCACCCGGTAGTCGCGGGTGGCGGTGACCAGCGCCGGCTTGCCCAGGATCGCCTTGTCCGAAGTGACCGGTGTGAACCACGCAGCCATCGGCAAGGTACTGGCCGGTGCCTCGTGGCCGGACACCCGAACCCTGGCCCGCCTGGAGCGTGGGCTGGAAGCGAGCCTGTGGCCCGTCGTGAGGGCTGCCGGGACGCATGTCGCCGCCACGCCGGACGTAGTAGTCGGCGAAGGAACCGAGCAGGTCGGTGACGGTGACGGCTCGGCCGCGGGGCGGGGCACCACGTAGGGCGACACGGTCCTGCGGGGTCCAGACAGAGTTCTCGCTCACACCCGTCCCTGTGACCGCTCAGGTGGAGCCGAGTCGGTCGATTCGAGTCACCACACGTCAGATGAGGACAGGTGTGATCCCATCAGACATGTGTGCCCCCTTTCGGTCCTCGATTCGCGTGCCTGGGGCGACCGCGCGTGAGGCTGGCCTACGTTCCCAGACGTGCCACCACGTAACACGCGCAGGCTCCCCCACCCCCGTGACTGCATGAGCCGATGCTGTTCGGTACGGGACCCGTCGCGCTGGTGCGGGCCGAGGAGCGTGACGCCGACTGGCGTGACGAGGACGCTCGTGCCGCCACGGCCCAGTCGGACATCGCCAGAGCCATCTTTCGTCGGATGGCGGTGATGCGGAAGAGCCAGGCCGCGTTGGCGCGGGACGTAGGCATACACCCGAAGACGCTTTCCCGGCTCCTGCACGGTCGGTCCTGGATGGAGCTGCACGACGCGATCGTCATCTCACAGGCGCTGCGCGTGAACCTCGTCTCACACCTGCGTGCACTCACCTCCCAGACGGACCAGGGCCGACTAGTCCCAGCCTTCGCCCGGTCCGAGGACGACCAGAAGAGCGCCGCCGGCCCGTCCTGAGCTCACCTCCCCGAATCGCGGCATGTTCATGGTGAGGGCAACCATCGCGGCATGTAGGTTGCAGATGACTGTCGAAATAGACAGATGACGGTGCGAGGAAGCAGGGCGACAGGATGGTTCAGGCAGGGTTTAGACTGAGCACGCACAACGGGACGTGGTGCTGATGTCCACGCTCAGCCAGCTCCTTCGACAGGTGAGCGAGCTCAACCCCAGCCTCGGCTCCGACCTCGCCAAGCACGTCAATGCACTGAAGCGCGACGTCCCCTTCGGCCTCCACTTCGAGCGCCACCGTCCCGAGTCCGTGCGCCTCTTCGGCCAGCCGGTCCTGGTCGGCGACAAGGTCCACCTGCTGCCACCACGCGGGAAGAGCACCGTCACGGCGAACCCCGTGCTGTGGCACGTCGTGTCGATCGCAGGCGACACCGCCAAACTGATCCGTGACCGTGCCCACGGTGAACCGGTAGAGCAGACCGCGAAGGTCGAGGACCTGGTCGTCGTCGCCGAGTTCCGTGACGACATCTACCCGGGCCTCGTCCAGACCGGCGAGGTCGTCAACGGGCCCGACAACGCACCCTTCCACACGGTCATCAACGGTGAGAACTACCACGTCCTGAAGGCCCTCACGTACACCCACGCGGGCAAGGTCGACGCGATCTACATCGACCCGCCGTACAACACTCGCGACAAGGACTGGAAGTACAACAACGACTACGTCGACAAGGAGGACGCGTACCGTCACAGCAAGTGGCTCGCGATGATGGAGCGTCGTCTCGGCGTGGCCAGGCAGCTGCTCAACCCTGACGACTCGGTCCTCATCGTCACGATCGACGAGAAGGAGTACCTCCGGCTCGGGATGTTGCTCGACCAGATGTTCCCTGAGGCACGGATCCAGATGGTCAGCGTCGTGATCAACGGTCAGGGCTCCGCACGCAAGAACGCTATGTCCAGAGTGGATGAGTACATCTACTTCGCCTACTTTGGAGCTGCTCGGCCCGTGCCGGCACCCATTGAGACACTCCTGTCAGACGACAACCAGTCTCAGGTGGGGGCAGAGCGCATCTGGTTTCCCCTGATTCGCGGTGGCAAGTCGGGCGTGAGGTCGAAGTCCAATGAAAGCTTTTTCCCCGTGTATATTAACCGCGAAACAGGTGCTATCGACAGCGTCGGCCACCCCATTCCCGCGGACCGCCACCCGAGCGAAACCGATCCCGTTCCCACCGGGTGCGACGCCGTGTGGCCCATGAGCAAGGCGGGGTCCGAGGGACGATGGCAGATGGCCCGGCCAGAGTTTCTGTCCCGGCTGTCCGAAGGCTACATCAGGGTTGGGCGCCAGGGGAAAGATGGACGCTGGCCGATCACTTACATTCGGACTGGAACGATTCAGCGCATTAAGACCGGGGAGATCGTCGTTGAAGGTAAAGACCCGCGGGGTGCTCTAATCTTGTCGAACGACAAGGACAATCCTCGAGGTCGCACCCCCAAGACAGTGTGGTATCTCAAGTCACACAATGCTGGAACCTACGGGACCGACTTGCTGAACGAGTTTCTGCCTGGCCGCGACTTTCCGTTCCCGAAGTCTCTGTACGCTGTCGAAGACACCCTTCGCTTTTTCGTCAAGGGTAAGCCCGACGCGGTCGTCCTAGACTTTTTTTCTGGGTCTGGCACCACAGCGCATGCGGTCATGCGCCTCAACAAGCAGGACGGAGGGCGACGTCAGTGCATCTCGGTCACGAACAACGAGGTCGGAGACGTCGAGGCCAGTCTGGTCAAGCAGAACCTGCGCCCGGGTGACCCCGACTGGGAGAAGTTCGGCATCTGTGACTACATCACCAAGCCCCGCATCACCGCAGCGATCACAGGGCGTACCCCTGACGGGGCACCGATCAAGGGCGACTACAAGTTCACCGGTGAGTTCCCGATGAGTGATGGCTTCGAGGCGAACGCGCGCTTCTTCACGCTGACCTACGAGCGCGAGGATGTCGTCGACCAGAACCTCGCGTTCGGACGCATCGCTCCCCTGCTGTGGATGCGGGCCGGCTCGGTCGGACGGATCATCACTGACATCCCCAACAAGGGGTGGGAGGTGGCCGACTCCTACGCGATCCTGTTCGACATCGACCAGGAGAACGCGTTCGTGAAGGCTGTGGAGTCAGCCGAGGGGGTCCGTGCGATCTACGTCGTGACCAGCGATCAGTACAACTTCCAGCAGGTCGCCAAGCGATTCCCCAGCGGCTTCGACAAGGTCATGCTCTACCGCTCGTACCTCACCAACTTCCGCATCTCGAACTCGGAGTGAAATCGTGGAATACACCCTCACCGGCTACCAGACTGACGCAGTCCGTGACGTCCTCACCAGCATGGGCCGGGCCCGACAGGCCCTCGACAACAACTTCCCCTCCTCGTTCGGACTGACTGCGCCCACCGGAGCCGGCAAGACCGTCATCGCCGCGGCCGTGATCGAGGCGCTCTTCTTCGGCGACGAGCAGAACAAGTTCGACGCCGACGACAAGGCCGTGGTCCTGTGGTTCTCCCAGGACCCCGTTCTCAACAGGCAGACCAAGCACAGGATCGGGGAAGCGTCTGACCTGGTCACCGGCAACCGCATGGTCATCATCGAGAACACCTTCGTCGCGGAGAAGTTCGACGCCGGCAAGGTCTTCTTCATCAACACCGGTAAGTTCTCGAAGCACTCCACCCTCGTCCGTGGTCACGAGGTCGAAGACACCGGGAACGAGCTCCCGGGACTGGACCGTAAGGCTCGTCCGGATGCTCGCCGCTACACGATCTGGGACACGATTCGGAACACCATCAACGACCCCGACCGTCGGCTCTACCTGATCGTCGACGAGGCGCACCAGGGGATGGGCGGCAACCGCAGCAAGTCGGACCGTGAGGACCAGCCGACCATCATCCGCCGGCTCATCAACGGACACGGCGACGTGCCGCCCGTGCCCGTCGTCTTCGGGATCAGCGCGACCATCGAGCGGTTCCAGAACGTCATGGAGGGCTCCAAGAACCGCATGCCGCTGGACGATGTGGAGGTCGACCGCCAGGCGGTCCTCGACTCCGGGCTCGTCAAGGACGACGTGATCCTCACCGGGTTGGACGAGAAGGGCAAGTACGACACCGTCCTGCTCCGTCGCGGTGTCCAGCGCCTGCGTGAGATGAGTGAGGCGTGGGAGAAGTACACGACCGGCCAGGGCGACCGATCCGTCACGCCGCTGATGGTGCTGCAGGTGCCCAACACGCCGACGAAGGAGTCCCAGGCCGGGACCTGGACGAAGAACGTCACCTCGTGGGTCAACACGGTTCTGGAGGAGTGGCCGGACCTGCAGCCGGAGAACTTCGCGCACGTCTTCGGCGGCGACCACGGCGACCTCGTCCTCGGCGACCTGGTTATCCCCTACATCTCACCGGAAGACGTGCAGGACACGGAGAAGGTGCGTGTGCTGCTGGCCAAGGACGCGATCTCGACCGGTTGGGACTGTCCCCGCGCCGAGGTCATGGTCTCGTTCCGTGGCGTGAAGGAACCGGTCACGATCACGCAGCTCCTGGGCCGCCTGGTCCGCAGTCCTCTGCGGCGGCGTATCGCCGGCCACGGGATGCTCAACGCGGTGTTCTGTGCGCTTCCCGAGTTCAACCAGGATACCGTCGAGAAGGTCGTCAAGCTGATCACACAGGGCATCGAGGGTGAGGACCCGCTGCCGATCGGGCGCGTGCTCGTGGACCCCGCCGACGTGGTCCGCAACCCGAAGCTCGAAGAGCAGCTCGGCGCGGAGAAGCTGGACGAGGTGTTCCAGGCTCTGGCGGACGTACCGTCCGAGCACGCACCGGCACGCGCGCTGCGCCCGATCCCGAGGTTCCTGGCCCTGGCCAAGGAACTCTCCCGCGACGAGCTGGTCCAGGACGGAGTCAAGGCCAGCACGCTGCTGATCAACAAGGAGATCGAGGCGCTGGCGGTCAAGAACGACGAGGCGATCGACGACGCCGTGCACGACATCGAGAACGTCGAGCTCATCGAGGTCACCGCCAGGATGGGCGGGAGTATCGACGACCTGAAGTCCGAGGGTGCGACGGTCAAGGCCGACGCGAAGACCCTCAACGACGCATTCTCGGTCGCCCGGCGCAACCTGGGCACCTCCACTGCCGACTCCCACGTCACGTACCTTCTGCAGAAGCTGCCCGAGGACGAGAAGATCCCCGCCCTTGCGTCGATCCGCACGAAGGTGGCGGCCATCGGTCGACAGCCTGACCTGGTGACCGAGCTGGAGGAGTCCGCGGAGAAGCTCGTGGCCAAGTGGCTGGACGAGCACGAGGCCGACATCGCGATGCTCCCCGCTGCCCGTGAGCAGGTCTACACGGACATCAAGACCCAGAGCAAGGAGATCCAGGCATCGAGCATCGGCGAGGTTGTCAGCGCCGAGGAGCCCACGATGATCCAGGTCGGCGAGATGAAGACGCCGATCGACACCTTCGAGCACCACGTCCTCGCCATGGCCGACGGGAAGTACCCGTGGGAGGCGAACAACGCGGAGAAGTTCGTCCTTGCGACCGAGCAGAAGCGCACCGGGTTCCTGGCCTGGTACCGCAACCCCTCCCGTGGCGTGAAAGAGGCGCTGCGGATCGTCTACCAGCGTGGCGACCGCTACAGCCACATGCACCCCGACTTCATCTTCTTCTTCGACAAGGACGGCAAGGTCGTACCCGCGATCGTCGACCCACACGGCGCCCAACTGTCGGACTCGATGCCTAAGCTCGTGGGTCTGGCTCGCTTCGCCGAGGAGTACGCCGACGTGTTCCCCCGGATCGAGGCAGTGACGGATATGGATGGTGGGTACGTCTACCTCAACCTGAAGTCGGCCGAGGTCAGAGAGGCGATCCGTACCCACGACGACGCCAAGGTGCTCTTCAAGTCGAAGCACGCCAAGAAGTACGGGTGAGCACCGGACGAGGACCGCGGCGTCCAGACCATCGGTGACCGCTGACCGCGCTTCACGAGTTCGGCGCTCCGCGTTTCCCCGCGATGGGATTTGGGCACGGGTGCCGTGGGATGTCGTCTCAGTCGGTCCAGCGAACGAGACCAACCCTGCTGGCCAGGGGTGGTGAGGCGAGTTCCCCAATCAACCCGCCTGCGCTACAACCTGTCGCTAGCACGCAACACTCGGCCTAGAGTGGACCCATGACAGAGACAGTCGAACACGACGGACTGGGCTGGCGCCTGGTCGTCACCGGGCACGACGAGCTGACTTTGACCATCGAGCACCAGCTCGGCGATGACTGGCTGCCCACGCAACGCTGGCACGAGCCGGCCCCTGAGCCCCGGCACCGCAAGCAAGCCATCACCGAATCGGCCCGCGCCCACGGCTGGATCACCTCCACCGAACGATGGCCCCGTGCCCGCAAAGACGGCACCCTCGTCCTCCACGACCTGTTCCCCTACGACTGGGAACGCATCATCCGAGACGCCACCGCGCTGCGCGAGGACACCCTCCGCCATGCTGCTGCCGTCGACCGCGCCTGGCGGTTGGCGATCAACGCCGCCGGCACCACCGGAGGGATGCGGATCCAAGAGCTGGCCGAGATCTCCGGCCGCGGCCGCCACGCGATCTACAGGATGCGCACCGACGACCTCGGCGCTGACGACACCGCTCTGCTCACCGAGATCCGCAACGCCGCCGGCAGCAAGGGAGAAACCCCGTGAGCGGACCCCAGCGGCCCACTCCCGTCAGGCCCCCCGACGAAGCCATCATCTGGCTCGACTTCCACACCGGCCAAGGCCTCGACCCGGCCGGCCAGGCCATCTCACCCATCCTCGGCGGGCGACGCAAGAAGCCCACCCTGTTCGACCTCCTCGAGACCGCTCGCTTCGCCCGTGCCACCCGAATCATGCTGTGTGGCGGGGTGCCTGCCGGCTACACCTGGCTGCTACCCACCGAAACCCAGATCGCCAAGCACATCGACCCGACCCCTGGCTGGACCGATGTGGGCCACTACCTCGGTGACCCACCCCGCGGCCGGTTCATACACACCGACACCCAGCACCGGATCACCGTAACCACCACGGCCGAATGGTTCGGTGACCGCGTCTTGTCGCCCATCGAAGCCGAGTTCGCCTACAAGACCCTGACCCGGGTGATCGCCCACACCCTCAACAAGCCCGACTGGGGACTGATGCGCAGCCCTTCAGCCACGGGACTGAACATCTGGAAGCAGCGCTTCGACGGCGTGCGCGACTTCCTGATGGAACCAATCGACCCCGACATCGGCCACCTCATCCAAGCCACTGAGCCGCAGCACCGGTTCGAACACTACGTCGACGGCCCCGGACTATGCGACTGCGGTGACTGCGTGGCACTCGTGGCCGCTGGGACAGAGCTTCCTGGCTTCGCCTACGCTGACGGCAGGTTCATGTACCACGGAGTATGCAGAGGGCTGCGAGGCTCAGCGCCGGCCACCATGCTCACCGCCGGCCAAGCCCAAGAGCTGTTCGCACGAGACCCCTACCATCCAGCCCGCTACAAGATCCGCTACAGGGTCTCCGACTGGTGGGACCACATCGGCTTGTTCCCCATCAAACTCGACGGTGCCGGCCGCGGCTGGCACTGGCCCAACCGCCCAGGCTTCACCGGCGAGACGTGGATCAACTCCGTGGAGCTGCGAACCGCCACCATCGAAAGCGACTGGACCATCGAGATCCTCGAAGGCATCGCCTTCACCAAGAAATCCAACGCCATCGAACCCTTCGCCAACGCCACCGGCTCCATGATCTCCATGCTCGACACAGGCCTGGAACGCGGAGCGATCGGCCCAGGCGCCCACGCGGCAGCATCGTCAGCTCTGAAACATATGTTCCGTGTCACGATCGGCTCGTTCTCCCGCCGCAGCCGCAACACCACCCGCTTCGCGGCAACCTTCGAGCAAGTCGCCTCCAACGCGGTCGGTCGTGTACAGCCAGCCGCGAACGGGGGATTCGTCTACCAGGTGCCCTCCAACCCGCGCCCCGACGACGCCGAGACCTGGCACCCCGAGATCGCCGCACTGGTGTGGGGAGCAGCACGAACCCGCGTGCTGCGCGACGCGCGCCCGACCAAGACCAAAGTGCTCTTTGGGGCGCTGCAGATCGAACCGGCCCAACTGGTCGGGATCCAAGGCGATGCGATCTACACCACCGAGATCCAGCCGTGGACGCTCCCCGAAGACCGCGGAGGTGCTGACGACGGCGCCAACGGCCGTATCCGGCTCAAGGGCTACCTGCCGGGGCCGATCACCGCACCGGCCACCGTTGACGCCCGCCAAGAGCTGTCCAACAGGGCAGAAGTGGAAGGCTGGGAGTAGCCCATGGCAACGTCTAAAGAGCTGATCTCCGAACTCCGCGCCCAAGGGTTCAGCAACGCCGAGATCGGCCGCCGGCTCGGGCGCGACAGCTCCCTGATCGGACAGATCGCCAGAGGATCCAAACCCGGCCGCAACCTGCAGCAGGCACTGACTGAGCTTGTCACCGGAGGCGAGGTCAAAACGCCGCCCTTCCGCCGCACAACCTCCGATGGCACCCTGGCCAGGGTCCGTGCAACCAAGGGCCACGACGCTGTTGTCCCCCCGGTCCCGCGGGGCCAGCGTGTCCGTACCGTCACGAAATCCACCGCCCAACCCGCCGCGCTGCCGAAGAAGCAGCCGCGCGGCCAACGCAACCGGTTGTCCCATCAGGCCAACACGCTGCCCAACGGGCGCGAGCTGCACCGAGTCACGGTGCCGAAATCAGACCGGGCGAGCAACAGGTCGGAAGGCTCGAAGATCATCACCGATGTGGTGGGTAGGGCTGCGGCCGCCGGCCGGCGGATCTCCGGCACCGTGTGGGCCGAGATCCGCCGCAAGGACGGCAGTAGAGACCGAATCCCGGTGCAGATCGGTGGGCACGGCGGCTACTCCGCCCAATCGATCTACGACTCCATCAGTGCCAACCCAGACGACTCCTTCGAGTGGGTCGATGGTCAGATCCAAGGACGCTACCCCGAGTTCGAGGGTGGCTTCACAGTGGTCGGGTTCGACCTGGACGTGTGGTGATCGCTCAACCTGCTCCCTGCCCTGGCACGCAGCCCTACAACCGGCGAACCGGGGCGCAGCTGGCATGGTGGGTGACCCGAGAACACCTCAAGAAGCCGTCGACCTCCCTCCTCGCTGCCGCCACCGCTGCAGCGATCGCTACGGTCGCGTGGCCGCTCGGAAGCGCCCCGGTGATCGCGCTGCTGGTCGCAGGGCTGGCCGTGTTCTACCTGCTGGTTGCTGCCGGCACCATCGCGGCGCACCTGGCCACGCTGCGCCGCTGGAAACGATCCGGCTGGCTGGTGGGCTACTTCACCGCACATGCTTCCCAGCTCGTGCACCCTGACAACGGCCAGTGGGTGCTGAGTGAGCATCATGCTCGGCGCCGCGGCCCCGGTTGGGGAGCGCAGCTGCGTGCCGTGGTGTGGCCCCACCTGGCGCGCGAGGCGGACCGTGCGGGGGTTGTTGTCCGTACAGCTACGAAAGTGCCGGCCTTGGCAAACCAATATCTGCGGGACATGCCCGGACTACACGTCGAAGACGAAGCTGGCGGCGTGATCAGACTGGTGCGCGACCCCGGTTAGCCTGACATCACCGCTCCGTGTCGCGCATCTCGATGTAGAGCAGGCGACCAAGCAGCTCAAGCATCGCTTTCTCGATTGAACCCTTCTCGTTGAACAGTTGCGTCATGCGGGAGTGGGCGTCGTCGGTTTCGGCGACGGCCAGCAGCAGTGCGTCCTTCAAGGTAGGTGAGGCGAGGAACTGTTCGATGCTGTTGGCCTCAGCTTGTGCGCGTAGGTCGTCATCGACCTTCATGGCTTCGACTAGGGAGGAGGCCCACGACTGGATCTGGTCGTTGCGGAAATCCTCACCAGCGAACTGCTCGTTGAGCCGTTCGATCAGTTCCGCCAACAGCACCATCCTCGGGTCACCGACCTGCACCCCGATGTGGTCGACAACATGGCGATGGGGCAGGTGTTCGAGCACCTCATCTTCCGGTTCTCCACGGCCAGTAACGAGACCGCCGGCGAACATTTCACCCCCCAGATGAACCCACCCAACGCTGACATGTATGTCCCTTTAGCAGAGACCGAATCCCAGATCGGTGGTCACGGAGGCTACGGCCTACTCGAACACCTGCGAGGCACAGCCGAGGGCTCCGCAGCATCGTCAACTACATCACCAGATGCCTACTCGACGCGGGCGGGTTCAGATCCCTGATCCACTCACCTCTGTGAAGAGCTTCTCTGCTGTGCGCCCGCCATCGAGCCAAGGTCCACTATTGCAGGATGCAATAGTGATCGGCCTGACCAGGGCTTCGGCAACCCCCTATATGGGGCCCTATATGGCGTTGCGCTACACCGAAACCGCGAGGATCTAGGATGGAGACATCTTCATCCACCACGGGAGTCTGACCAGCTCCCCACATCGAAGGAAACGTCGATGAACCTCAACCAGCTCCGATCTCTGCCGGCCGATCACATCGATCTGATCATGACTTCCGCGATCTCGTTCGGTGTGATCAGCGCACCTCCCGGCACGCCGCGGCCGCAGCAAGTCGTCACTGCCATGGCCCAACGCCTCGGTACGGGGTTGTTCCTGCGGAACCAGCTCGTGGAGCCAGGCGGGTACCGCTACCGGTCCGTCGAAGGGCCCCTGGACGTGCGCGACGTGATGAAGGCCTGCCACGCTGCCCAGTTCGCCTACCGGGACACCAGGCTGTGGGTGGGCTCGAACGAACAGCGCGTCGTCGACGCCGTCGCGAAAGCTGCCGCGATGAGGATCCCTGGCTACGAACTGTCGCCGTGGGTCTGGACCAGGCCCACGGAAGAAGCGATCGGCTACGCACCGGCCGGCAGCTGGTGGCCGGCCGACCTGGACGGTGTCGAACGGATCGCGGACCTCGAGGATCTCGCGGCGCGCTGGACCACGGCCCGTGTCGTGATCGTGACCCCCGCGGCGCTGCCCGAGCTGCCAGAGCTGCTGGCACGGCCCCGCCTCTACGTGATCGTCGAACCGGAGCTGGCCGTCGACACGATCAAGCGATCCAACAGCCACCGGCCCCCGATCGACAGCGTCCTGGTGTGGCCAGAGGCCGCGCAGTGGCTTCGCGAGGAACTTCTGATCTAACATGAGAGACGGCCGAAAGGCCCCCAGCGTCCTCGGAGCAACCACGGCAGGGATGTCGTCGGCCGAGCGACGTGTGGAGGCGCGGAAAGGGTTGGTCCCCTGACCGCGCCCCCACAGGGATAATCAGTCGTCGCGGGCTGCGCGATGGGCGATGATGGCCGCGGCCGCGGCCTCGCTGAGGTCTTCAAAGTAGATGAGCCCCTTGGCTACCAGCGGAAACAGAGCTGCCACGAGTCCAGCCGCTACTGACGGCCCCCACTCGAGCGCGCCAGTGAAAGCGAGGATGAAGAAAGCCACCGCCGGCCCCAGCGAGCTGATGAGAGAGATGAATGAAGGCCCGTGCACCTTCAAGGCTGTGGCGCGGGCGATGCGGAACTCTGTCCGATCAGCGATACCTTCCGTTTCCCATTCTTTGAACAGCTTCTTGTCCACCCGCTCTACCCATTTCCTGAGACTGGGATCGATGGTGGGCCCGAGTGAGTCCAGATAGGGGCTGGTCTTTGCGGGAAGGCGTTCGTCAGGGTTGGGAGTGTGCATGATTCAGTCTCTACTCCTTGGTTGGCTCTTCCAACTGTGCCCAAGACGCCTCGGTGGCAACAAAGGCGAGCGCCTATTCGCTTCTTCATTCCCCACCGGCACGACCCCTAACCGGGTCGTGCCGGTGGGGAAATGGGTTTTGGCTGGGGGTTTTGTGGCTGTCTGGCGGTATGATGGAGCTATCCAAACAAGGGGAGCCCGACCAGCTCCCCGCTAGACCTGGAAGGGGTCGAAATGTCTCGTGAAACTCTCGAGGATCTGAACGCCAATACCCTGATTGGCTTTACCGACAAGCGCGGTGAGGCGTGGCATTACCGCGAGGAGATGCAGGGCGATGAGCCCAACCACTACATCGGCGCGATTCCGGTGGAGGATGTGCGGCGTCGGCTGTTCGGGTGGGAGCCGGTCGAAGCGATGTCGGCGGCGATCGTGATGACTGATGAGGGTGTGCAGACCATCGTGGATGAGACGCGCAAGCAGATTGTGCACCCGAACACGGGTGCGGTGCTGGGGGTGTTCAAGTCGGGTTATCAGGTGCACGGCTACGACGAATGGCTTGTGCGCAACGTGGAAATCATCCTCGATGATGATGACCTGCAGATCGGTTCTGCCGGTCTGCTGCGCGGTGGCGCTCAGGGCTGGGTGCAGATCGAGACCGAGGCCACCCAGAGCGTTGAGGGCGTCCTGCACCGCCCGTTCCTGACGGCCGCCACGTCGATGGACGGATCCATCGCCACCACCTACGGCGTGGGCACTCAGGTTGTGGTGTGCGACAACACGCTCAGCGTGGCGCTCGGCTCGTTCGTGAACTCGGTGAAGGTGCGGCACTCGTCGAAGTCGCTGGGCAGGCTCGGGGACGTGCGCGAGGCGCTGCAGCTCGTGCTCAGCGCTGGCGATGCGTTCAACGCTCAGGTGCGCGAGCTGATCGCCCAGCCTGTCAGCGAGGCCCGGTTCGAGAAGTTCCTCACCGCGTGGACTGACACCAAGAGCGACAGCAAGCGGGCGCAGACGCTGGCGGAGGGGAAGCGCGACGCGCTGCGCGGCCTGTGGCGCACCGATGAGCGCGTTGCCCCGTGGCGCGGCACCGCGTGGGGCGTGGTGGCTGGCGTGAACACCTACACCCAGCACGAAGCGCCGATCAGGGGCGCCGACCGCGTCACCCGCAACGCCGAGTTCATGGTGCACGGCCGCTACAACACCCTCGATGCCGGCACCCTCGAGCTCCTCGCGACGGTCTGAACCGTGGACACCTATCAGGAGGGCTACAGGGCCGGCTACCGCTCTGCTGAGCAGTTCTACGGGCTCGCGGCCCGGGAGCGGCTGGACCGCATCGCAGAAGCCACCCAGGGGCTGCGGGAGTTGATCGCCGCTCGCGGCGGCCACCCACCCGCCGAGCTGGTGGCCTACCTCGACGCCGTCGCCGGCCACACGACCGCCGACACACACCACCGCATAACAGCGCAACAGTAGCGCGCTTGCGTGCACCATATACGCGTACACACGCAACCATAAGACCGGTTCGGCCCGCTTGCGGGCCGGGCCGGCCCCTCGCGGGAGGCCCGAAGGGCCGACACCCCACCACCCAACCGGCAGCCGTAAAGACTAGTCAAGCGGCCTTTAGGCCGCGCCTCGACAGCGGGCCGCTTGCGGCCCGCACGGTGGCGCGCTTGCGCGCCACCTGCCCCCCCCG
>NZ_BAABLV010000065.1:0-1237 GCF_039544535.1 Tessaracoccus lubricantis | reverse complement strand
TTTTCGTGCGGGAGAGGTAGACGTGGTTGCGTTTCGCGCGTCGTTGGACGGCTCCGCGGCGTTTGGCGAGTTCGAGCAGGTTTCGTTGGATGAGGTCGATGTGCTCGCCCAGTGCGATGGGGTCGACGGTGACGAGCCGGGTTTCGAGGGCGGCGCGTTCGTGGGTGTCGAGAGCATCGGGGTGGTCGCGTAGGAGACGTTCGGCTGGTGTGGTGGCACGGTCGTGTTTCTTGGTGACTTTTGCGCCGGTGCGGGTCTTGGAGATCAGCTTCTGGCTGGGCATGAGGAGGTTGTTGCGGTCGTTGTGGGCGGGCCAGAGCTGGTTGAGCAGGTCGAGTTCGCGGGTGGTGTCGTAGCGGAAGTAGCCGACCGCGCGGCGCACGATGGACCAGTTCTTCTGTTCGATGTGTGCCTGGTCGTTGCTGTGGGAGGGGCGGCCGCGGGTGAAGGTCAGGTGGCGCAGCTCGCAGAGCTTGGCCAGGTGGTTGTTGATGAACTCGGAGCCGTTGTCGGAGTGGATTCCCAGGATCAGGAACGGGAACCGGCCGATGAGGTTTTCGAGGCCTGCGGCGACGATGCGTTCGCCTTTGGATCGCACGGTGCAGGTTTCGGTCCAGCCGGTGGCCACGTCGGTGGCGTTGAGGCTGTAGTGGAAGGCGCCGTTGTTGTCGCCGCCTTCGTGGCCGACCAGGTCGATCTCGATGAACCCGGGTTCGGTGTCGTTCCATTGGGCCCACGTCTTCAGCGGGATCGAGGACTTCAACAGGGATCCGGGTTTGGTGTGGGCGATGCCGTGGGTGGCGATCAGCCCTTGCCGATACGGCTTCAGGTGGCGGTCCATGGTGGCCGGTGACATGGTCAGCAGTTGCTCCTTGACCTCGATGGTCATCTCGAGCCGGTCGAGGTGGTCCAGCGCGGTCAGCAGCCTGGGTAGTGCGGCGGCGAGGCGTTTCGAGGCGATCCCGTCGAGCAGTGCCCAGCACCGCACCAACGCGTCGGTGACCTCGGTGTCGTAGCGGCGTGCCGGGTCACGGGGGCGACGCGAGGTGGGTGTCTGGCCGGCGGCCGCGCGGCGCAGCATCTTGCGGGCATGATCGCGGTGCCAGCCGGTGACCTGGACCACAGCGTCCAGGATCTCGGCCTTCTCGGTCTTGGTCGCCTTGGCCCACCGCTTTGCCTGCGTGGTCGTGATCGCCCTGCGTTGCGCCATCGTCAACTCCATCCTTGTAGCGTGCCG
>NZ_BAABLV010000064.1:0-1167 GCF_039544535.1 Tessaracoccus lubricantis | reverse complement strand
GGAGGGTCCGGCCCAGGCTGACGAGCTCGACGAGGTCTCTCGGGACGCCGGTGCTGACCGAGTCGATCACGCCTTGAAGGAGGAACCGTCCAAGTTGCTTGTCGGGATGTCGGTACGCCACGACGAGCCGTTGGTAGATACTCCATGTCGCGTAGACCTCGGTGTGCTGTTCGTCGGCGAACAGTGCCTCCAGTCGGGCGACTTGCTTGTCGGTGAGTAGATCGACGCCGGTGAGCAGGGTGCGGCGGGCGCGGTAGAGCGGGTCACCGGCGCGGCCCCGATGCCCGCAGGTGTCTTGCTGGACGCGCTGGCGGCAGCGGGTGAGCGCTTCGCCGGCGAGCCGGACGACGTGGAACGGGTCCATCACCGTGGTGGCGTTGCCGAGTTCCTCGACCGCCGCGGTCTTGTAGCCGGTGAATCCGTCCATCGCGACGACCTCGATCCCCTTGCGCCAGGCTCGGGGGCGGGCGGCGAGCCACGTCTTGAACACCTGTTTCGAGCGTCCCTCGACCATGTCCAACAAGCGCGCCGGACCGGTGCCGTCCCTGGTGGGGGTGAGGTCGATGATCACGGTGACGTATTTCTCACCACGGCGGGTATGGCGCCAGCAGTGCTCGTCGACCCCGATCACCTTGACCCCGTCGAACCGGGCCAGGTCGCTGATGAGGACGCGCTGTCCTTCTGCCAGCACGGCGTCGTTGGCGGTGTTCCACGCGACGTCGAGACCGGCGGCGATCCTGGACATGCTCAGGTGTTGGACCACAAGTCCTTCCAGTCCCCAACGCAGCGCCGCGCGCGACAGCTTCGAACGCGGCTCGGCTGCGGCACTGGTGTCTTGACGCCACACCCGCCCGCACTCGATGCACCGATAGCGCCGGAGCCGCACGTGCAGCACGGTAGGGCGCCACCCCAGCGGGACATGCGACAAGAGTCGCACCACCGAGCCCCGGATGAGGCCCTGGCCGCCGCAGTCTCGGCACCAGTCGTCGGCGTCGACCGGGCGGCAGGCCAGGATCGCACGGTCGGGTTCGATGCGCTGGCCGGTGACTTCCAACCCGAGGCCGTCGAGACGGCAGAAACTAGTCAGATCAGGGCACGTGAAGGTAGCGTCGGACACGTCGAGGTCTTCCAGATGGGGAGCGTGAGAACTTCCATCTTCGGAGGGCC
>NZ_BAABLV010000063.1:0-8288 GCF_039544535.1 Tessaracoccus lubricantis | reverse complement strand
AGCTACCGCCACGGCGATCGATCCGGAGGGGGAAACGGTCATAGCGGCGGGACCGTAAGCACCGGGTTGGTTGAAGCCGGCCATCTGATGGCTCCCATCCAGAGGGTCCGTGATCAGGAGGCGAATCTTCCTCGCCAGTGCCTTCGAGATGCCTTCAGCGCGTACTGCTGGCGCGTTTGTCCCATAGATGCGGCGGAGTTCGTCGTCCTCCGCAAAGTAGGCAGCGCGGTGGTAGTCCGCGGCCTTCGCCATAGCTCGGCTGCACTCAAGGTCGAGGGGAATGGCCGGATCTCCGACGGGGTCCTCGGACAACTCATAGGGGGTGAACGCTCGCGGATCGTTGGCCACCGTGGGGGCAAAACGAGCGAACCGTCGAGCGTCTTCCCTATTGATGGGTTGGATCTGGTGGTCAGAACTCTGAATCACACCCCGCTGGTATCGGCGAATCTCTTCCAGAGACGCCGCACACACAGCGCGCACGCATGCTTCGTTTTCTTGCCGGTGAGGGTCGGGATTGATGCCTTCGCTGTACGGATCGGGTTGGTTGGTTCTGGACATGTCAGCGGCCTCCTATTGTGGTACGGGCCGAGCGGAACCTCGTCATCGAGGTGCCACTTCACCAGAAGTGGCTGCGGCCGCCTAACTAGTAGTTCCAACTGTAGTGTGTATGCTGTATTCGTGTCAAGTTGGGAAACAGGTCCTGACGAACGAAAGGAATCACCGTGAGCAAGAGTCGTGTTCTTACTGTCAGGTTCTCAGAACGGGAGTACGAGGCGCTGTGCGGCCTCAGCGTGATCGAAGATGAGCCCATTAGCGCACTCATCCGAATCGCCACCGGGGAGTACCTCCGCAGGATCACGTCAGACACCGAAGCCTACGAGCGCAAAGTGAGCGAAGCTGCACAGCGAGCCGAGACCGCCCATCGAGAACTACTCGAGAGCATCGGTGTCGAACACACAGGATCCATACGACTCTGACCACCCAGATCGATCTCCGGATCGGTGGGTGCCATGCGAGGCGCCGTTACCTACACACCCATACCGTTCAAACGGCTGCCAGATTGCACGCTCTAGGGGACCCGGTTAGGGGTTGTGGGGGTGGGATAACTGGTCACGGGTTTGGTTGCTCGTTGTCGAGGTGGTCCCAGATGGCCTTGTAGTCGGCGTAGCCGGGGCCGACCGCTAGCCCGATCCCTCCGACGGCGAGGAACAGCAGGAGTGCGGTGAGCTGGGGCTCGAAGGCGGTGGCGAGTGTTCTTTCGCCGAAAGCTTTCGATGAGTCGAGGGCTGCGAACACGACCATGACCGTGAAGCCGGCGCTCAGGATCTGGGCGCGGTAGTCGTGGGTGCGTCCGTTGAATCTGTGCTGTTGCATGAACTCGTCGTAGCGGTGGCACAGGTCGTTGTCGTCGGCCCACTCGTTGGCCGCGGCGTTGAGGTCGGCCTTGAACCGTTCGTAGGCGTGGTGCTGGGCCATGAGCAGTTCGACGGTGCGCAGTGATTCCCGCTCCCGATTCGGCAGCGTCACGACCGCAGCGGCCTCTCTGACGTAGCGGCACTGCACGACACCGCCGATCAAAACAAAGGCCTCCAGAACGGTCTTGTTGACGACGTGGGGCTGTAGCCAGATCATCTCCTGGCCGTGCATCTGCACGACGGTTCCCGGCTCCGGGAAAGCACGGCGTTCGATGCGTCTTCGATCGACACCGGGCCGATCACGGTGTGCAGTTGACCGTTGTCGAACGCGGTCACTTCCAGCAGGCTGGCGTGATGGAGAATGTGGCGACCCACCAGCCGCAACCCCAGTTCTTCAACCGGGGTGCTCTGATTCGCAATAGCGGTAGCAATAGACATGAGCCCTCTTCCTTTCAAAGGGTGGGGGAAGGGCCGGCTGGCCCTCCCCCGTTTGGGGGCTGGTCAAACCCCTTATCGGATACTCCGATTCTACCCGCCAAAACCGCCAAAAGGCCCTGTCAAACGGCATTTACCCCTCTGCCTCGACCCGGTTAGGGGTCGAGGCAGAGGGAGCCCGGTTAGGGGTTTGGGGTGGTGGCGGCCCCCTGGGGTGGGGGCCGCCGGTGGTTTGCCCTGTGGGAGGAAGGGCCGGCTACTGGGGTAGACGCATGAGCATGAGGACGTGCTCGAAGGTGTCGTCGCCGGTGAGCTTGATGGGTTTGCCGGGGGCGGTGAACTCGAGGGTGACGGTCTCGCCGGTGAGGTGGGCGATTGCGTCGACGAGGTAGGTGGGGTTCGCGCCGCCGGTCCAGGTTCCGTCGACGTGGGTGTCGGCGGTGATCGAGGGGGCAGCGGTGCGGGCATCGTCGCGGGTGCCGGGGGCGATGGTGAGTGTGTCGGGGGCGACGATGATGCGGGCGGCGGTGTTGCGGTCGGCCAGGACGGCGGTGAGTGCCTTGGCGCGGTCGGCGGCGGTGCGGAACTCTGCCCGGTCGACGGTGGCGGTGTCGGCGTTGTCCATGTCGAAGAGGTGGGTGATGCGGGGGAAGGATCCGTTGTGGGCGTGGATCTTCACGGTCAGTGAGCCGCTGTGCAGGGTGATCCACTCGGCTTCCTCACCATCGGTGCCGAGGGTGATCTGGTCACCGTCGCAGAACGGCAGCAACTTGGCGATGAGGGTGCCGGGGAGCAGCACACTCTGGTCGGAGGTGCCGTTGCAGGCGACCGAGCCCCGCGACATCCGGTAGCGGTCGGTGGCGGTGAGGGTGAGCGAGTCGGCGGTCAGGTCGGTGTTGACCATGGTGAACGTGCGCAGGAACTCGTCGGTGCAGGCGGCGGCGACCACTCGGGTGAACATGGCGGCGAACTCGTCGCGGTCGACGACATGGGTGCCGGGGGTGGTGGCAGGCATGTCGGGCAGCTGGGCGTCGGGGGCCACGGTGACCGGCAGCTCGTAGCCGGCCACGCCGAGGGTGAGGCTCTCGCCGGTCATGTCGATGTTGATGTCGAGCTGGTCGAGCTGACGCTTCGAGGTGCCCTTCACCGCGGCGGGCAACAGCTTGGACAGTTCGGCCCACGAAACCATGACGCGCTGCTCGTCACCGGTGATGGAGCCGGCCACCGTGACCGACACGGAAGATTCGGTGTCGGCCGAGGTGAGGGTGAGCGTCTGATCGGCGGCCGCGACCTCGATGTTTGGGAATGCGGGGCGGGTGCCGCCAGCGAGCAGGCCGACAGCCTTCACCGCGGCGACCAGGTCACGGTAGCTGGTGCTGATGCTGGCACCGACGGCAGCGGGAGCGGTAGTGGAAACAGACATGAGATAGACCCCTTCCGGTCACAGATGGGAGCTGGTGAAACTCCCTGAATGGATGCCTCCATCATACCGTCGCCGGCCCCCCAGCAACACCTGTTCCCCACCCTCACGACCCGGTTAAGGGTCGTGAGGGTGGGGGTGTTGTCTGGCGGAGATACGGGCCCCGCACTGGTGTGTGCGGGGCCCGTGGTGTGGGTTGACGGTGCGGTGCCGGTGATGGATCGTCGACGTGACGGCGACGGCCGATGGGAGGGCCTGGTGGTGTTCGTATCGGCTGGGGAGGTTCACAGAGAGTGGATCTCTGGCGCCCGGATCTCCAAGGTCGATCAGGCCCGGTAGCAGGGCTGTTCTCGTTTGGAGTCGTTGACCAGCGCCAGGGCCCCGTCGACGCTGTGGCCTTCCTTCCATAGCTGGTAGACCCAGTCGAGGCTGTAGCCGTCGTAGCTCTGGTCACCGTCGAGGTCGTGGCCGATGGTGTTTTCCAGATCGGTGATCCAGTCGATCCAGTCGGTGGGGGGATGAATCATCGTGGCCTTCTAACGGTTGGTGGTGTGGAGATAGGCATCGAGATCCCGGCGAGCGGCATCCCATGCTTGTTGGGCTTGGTCGTAGTGGCGCTTCGCTGCGGTGGCTGCTTCCCTGGCGGCTTCAACGCGCTGGCGCAGCTCCCATGCCCGATCGACGATGGTGATGAGGTGAGCCATGGTGTCCTCCTGTGATCGTTGTCTCTGCTGTAGAGAGAGCGATCACAGGAGGGCGAATGTGACAGGCTCGGGGTGGCTTGTCCTTACGAGATCAAGATCTCGTCGCGGATCTCGTCGGCCGAGGTGACCAGAGTGGCTGATCCGTCACGGATCATGCTGTTGGGGGCGGTCGACAGCGAGTTGGTGATCTGCCCCGGCACTGCCATGACTGGGCGCCCGAGCGCCGTAGCCCATGCAGCGGTGTTGACTGCGGAGGAGCGATAGGCAGCCTCACACACCACGGTGCCGAGTGTGAGGGCGGCGATGATCCGGTTGCGGGCGAGGAACGAGAAGCGGGTGGGTCGGAATCCGGGCGGGAACTCAGAAACCAGCGTGCCTCGTTCCTCGATTCGACGAGACAGCTCCGTGTTCGCCGCCGGGTGGGGAGCATCGAGGCCGCTGGCCACCACCGCTACCGTCGTCCCCTTCACCCCTAGCGCCCCACGGTGCGCGGCCGCGTCGATTCCGTATGCCATGCCCGCCACGACGGTGCAGCCAGCGATCGCGAGATCAGCCGACAGGGTCAGGGCCGTGTGCTCGCCGTAGCTGGTGCAGGCTCGTGAACCGACCACCGCCACAGCGTCGGAACCGGTATCGGTCAGGTTGCGCCCCATCACCCACAGCCCCGCAGGAACGCCGCCGATGTCGCCCACGGTGACATCGGAGAGCTGGGCGAGGCTGTCGGGCCACTCCTCATCGCCAGGGATCACGAACCGGGCACCAACCTCATCGGCTGCCGCCATCCACTTTTCGACATCCTCTGCCGAGGGCACCTGCCTCGTGCTCGCACTCTGCTGGTGCTCCCACACCGCCACAGCACCATCTCGCGTCACACGATCCAGCAACGCAGGATCCTGCCACGACTGCATCGCGCACACCGCCATCCGAGCCATGCGCTCGCGAACGTCGGCCTTGCTTTGGGTCTGAACAGACATCAATTTCACTCTCCTTAGAGCGGGTGGGCCGTGGTGAGCAGCCCTTGATTGGATGACTCCAACCTAGCACCATTTCGACTGTTTCCCACTGTCACGACCCGGTTAGGGGTGGTGACAGTGGAACAACTGCTTAGGCTGCGGTGGTCTTGGGCCGGGGGTTGTTGATGGTGGTGTTGGGGTCGTACTCCTGGCCTCGGATCCAGGAGCTGCCGGCTGCCAGCCCGGTGTAGCGGTCGATGGTGGCCCACTGGGCGCATTCGTTGATCACGGGGCAGTCGATGCAGAACTTGAGTGCCTGGTGGGCGGCGTCGGCGGCCGTCGAACTGTTGGGGGCGGTGGCGTGGCTGATCTCGGCCTGGTTCCATCCCGTGCCGGGAACGGCGCAGTTGCCGGCCGAGACCAAGACCAGGGCCAGCTCTGCGGCTTCCCGGTGCCGCCAGATCCGGTTCAGCTTGTGTGTGCGCCAGACTCGTCTGTTCTCCACTGATCGGCGTCGTGGACTCATTTGTTGCGTGTCCCTTCCTCGGAGTTCATCTTGGATTTCGACAGCCACACCGCCCAGATCAGGGCCAGCAGGATCGCTGCGGCGATCGGGATGATGCGCATGAGATCGAGGCCGGCGCCTGCTGTTCCTGGGATCACGAGCAGCGGGTTGTCTGCAGGCGCGACCAGCACGTTGCGTTGGGTGAGCCAGGAGGCGACCTCTGGGACTTGCGCCGCGACAACTCCAATCCCAGCGGCGAGGAGCGCTGGGCCGAACAGCAGCCCGATGAGGATCATGGTTGTGGTGTCGTCGTCGAGCTGCTGGCCTTTGCTGGTGTTCATAGCGCTCCTTCTTCGATCAGGGCTCGACGGCTGGTGACCCGCTCGCCCAGGGTGATGCCGGTTGCTCCGGTGTTGTCTTCGTCGTCACGCCAACACAGCAGCACCAGCGATGGGTCCAGGGGGTCTTCTTCCGTCTCCTCATCGACGGTGACCCAGTAGCCCGGTTCCAGCTCGACCAGGTCCCCGATGGACAGCCCCAGCGGATCGGCGTCGACGTTGAGGCCATAGCCGTCGTCAGCGCCGTGGGTCGTGTTCAGGACATCGTCGAGGTCGTCGATGTCCACGGTGTCGCTGGCCGGCCTCGCAGTGGTGGAGGGAATCCCGAACATGGCCATCGGGGATGCCATCTCTCTGGCCCGCTGCGCATCGACGGCGGTGTTGGTGACCGGATCGAGATCTGGGCGTGCTTCTGCCGGCACCCAATCAGCTGAGCACCACGCGGTGTAGTCAGAGCCGGCCTTGTCGATGTCATCGTCGCTCGGAGGGACGATGATGAGACGGCCGTGCCGGCGCATCATTTCGTCAGGCATCAGCCCTTCGAGGATGTCGAGCTGGCTTTGATCACCGCGGCGATTCGCCTTCCGTGGATCTGGGACGAAGTAGGTCTGGGTCTCAACGGGCCGGTTGTTCTCGTCGATCGTGGTGGCTCGCCCACGGCGCCCCCGCGGGACCGTGGTTCCGATGTTGGGATCCTGGTACATCATCATGGCGCCCTGGGGGGAGAGCCGGCCCATCGAGATACGGCAGCGGAAGTTGTCTCGCATATCGCCACCGAAGTATTCGGCGTCAGGACGCTGCGTAGCGAACAGTAAATGCACCCGCGATGAGCGGCCCTTGCGGGCGATCGAGGCGACTTTCTGCAGCACCGGCGCCTTGGTCGGCATTCCTTTGGCTTTGACGGTGGTGTACCAGTCGGTCAGGTTGGCCCGGAAATCTGACCACTCATCAATGAACAGCATCAGCGGCTCGAAGTCGTCTTCGCTCGCACGGCCTGCCACGATCAGCTGGTAGCGGTGTTCCATGACTTCATGGGCTCGGCTGATCACTGCCACCTGGGTTTCGACGGTGGACGCGACGGTTTGAACGTTGGGCCAGGTCCGCCAGCCCAGGAACTCGATCGCCTTGCCGTCGACCACCCAGATCGGCCATCCCCATTGGGCGACGGAGGCCAGGATGTTGTGTTCCAAGACGGTCTTGCCTGTTCCTGGTGCTCCGACAACCATCAGGTTTGGGTCCACGGCGGGACGCCAGCTCAGCTTGTTGCCGTCCTCGTCGACGCCGAAGTCGATGCTGACCTTGTCGTAGCTGGCCAGCACGTCACGTTTCGTATCAACCTGGGCACGAGGCAACTCGACGACCTCCGGGAACGGCGGTCGCAGCTCGAAGAGAACCTTGTCGTGCTCTAGATCCCACTTGCAGCGCCACCGGCCCTGATGCACATGCCCGAACGTCCTCTCGACCTTTGCTCGGTACCCACCGCTAGAGGCCACCTTCGTGGTGGGAATGTGGCGCACCTCGAAGGATGCGACATCCCCATCCGCCCCGCTCTTGAACGATGTGACGCGAGCCCCTGACCCAAGAAGATCCCCAATGGTTCGTGACACCCGCTGCTCGACGGGATTCTCTTTCGTCACGTCTCGGGTTGTGAGGACTACCCGCCGGCCACGCCGGTCATGCTTGGTGATCGTCGCTGACACATCGAGACGACGCTGGGTTGCATCGACGACGGCCGCTTTCCAGTTCGGATCCCCGTCCTTTGCGACTGCGTCGTAGCGAATGATGACGCGGGTGGGAGTACCTGGCCATCCCTTCCATCCTCTGGTGACCACCGTCGACCGGCCACCGATCAGCGGGGCAAGGCCCTCCTCGAGAGAGAGGTGGAGCTCTTGACGTTGCTGGCCCCGGTGGCCCAGGACACCGACCGCGCCAGCAACTACAACGCCACCGCCGCCGATCCAGCCGGCCCACTCCCCCATCCCTAACAACGGGGCAGCAGCGGCGATCCCGATCCCACCCAGTCCCCACGTCGCAGCCTGGGGGACGTAACTCGCGGAACGTACAGACATCGCAGATTTCTCCTCTCGCACCAAGGAAGGCCCGACAGAAGAAGGGAATGTGACACTCGACTCTCAGAAAGGTCCAGATCCCGCAGTATCGCTCCCTATACAGCGCGCCATATAGGGGAAACACCGCTAGGATCCCCGACACATAGGGCCCTATACGTCCCGCCATACGACCCCCATATGGCGGGACGTATAGGGGCAGGGCTACTTGCCCACGAACGCTTCGTTGACCTCACCCGGAG
The DNA here is from genome assembly GCF_039544535.1 of Tessaracoccus lubricantis. NCBI lineage: Bacteria > Bacillati > Actinomycetota > Actinomycetes > Propionibacteriales > Propionibacteriaceae > Tessaracoccus > Tessaracoccus lubricantis. The sequence goes on along the minus strand of NZ_BAABLV010000063.1, from coordinate 210 downwards.
AATGGCATGAAGCTGTGACCCTTCAGGGGTCATTCGGATTCATGCCGTCTCCAGGTTTGGTACTGGCTGGCAAGGCCGGAACTGTCGGATCCCATCTGAGATGTCGGAGTCCCACTTAACTGGCGGACGCGTGTCGGTGGGTGAGTCCCTTAACGTGGTGGCATTCCTGGGGCCTTGATCGGCGAGTCCACGGACGAGCGATGGGCCATC
>NZ_BAABLV010000062.1:0-3625 GCF_039544535.1 Tessaracoccus lubricantis | reverse complement strand
TCGTGGTCGTTGGCGGGTCTGATGATGGTGCTGGCCTCAGTGATCTCGGCGTAGCGTTCCAACCATTCCCATGTGAAGCCGGGGTGTGAGTCGAGCTTGTCGATGAGCCGGCTGGTGTTGTCGTCGGGGTCGTTGGTGAGTGGGCCGATGGTCTGTTCCAGTTCGCACTTCGGCACGGTTCGGTAGGAGGTGGATTCTTCCAGGCGCACGATGGTGACGTATTTCACCTCATCGAAGGGGTTGGGAGGTTCGGCTAGATCAACTAGCGTGCTTTGGCCGTCGGGGTCGGTGACGGTGTATGCGCCCATGGCGGGGGTGCCGGGTTGGGCGAGTAGCTCGGCGGCGCGAGCAGCTGCTTCCTGCGGGGTGGCGGCGGGAATGTCGATTTCGTAGCGGACAACGAACATCTCTCAGTCCTCGTCCTCAGTCTCGTACTGCCAGTCGTTGGCCCCTAGCCACTGACGCACGTCTGACTCGCTGACGCTGTCGCACGCTGCCTCGTGGCTCTTAGCAGTGATGGTGCGGGTGAAAGTGACGTTGATGGTCACATCGAAGTCACGTTCCCGAGGTTCGAGCCCGTGCGATTCCATGAACTCGTCGAACTTGCCACACAGGTCGTTGTCGTCGGCCCATTCGTGGGCGTCGGTGACCAGCGAGTCGATCCTATTGCTGTGGGCTTTGTGCTGGGCGGCGAGCGCTGCACACAGGGTTTCGTCGGCCTGCTCTCCGGTATCGACGATCCGCTCGCGGCGGTTGGTGTACCACTCCACGACGCTGCGTCCGTGGAACAGCACCAGCAGAGTGATTCCGTACTGACCGTCCCGGTTGAAGGGCAGGTAGTCGAGCAGCACCCCCTGCGCCCCGTCGCAGGTCACGCGGGCTCCCGGCTTCGGCATCAGCGACGCCTCCGCGTCCTCGACTTTCACCCCCGTGGGCAGCTGGTCACCAATCCGGTATGCCAGTCCTTGCACCATCACCACACGGCCACGAAGATCGGCCACACGCTCATCCAGCGTCTTGTTCACATCGGCAACAGCACTCATCGCCTATCCCCTTTCTCGGGATCAGTCGGGGTGGTCAACCCCTTGTTCGGATACCTCCGATTCTATCGCCAACCAACGGCCAAACCCCTAGCCATGAGCCAGTTCCCCACCCACACGACCCGGTTAGGGGTCGTGTGGGTGGGGATGCTCAGTCAGTCTGTTCGTCTTCGTCGGCTTCGTCCTCGGAAGGCTTCTTGGATTCCTTGCGTTCGAGGTGATCCCAGATCGCTGCGTAGTCGGCGTAGCCGGGACCGATGGCCACACCTAATGCGCCGACAGCGAGGAAGACCAAGAGCGCGATGGTTTCGCTGCTGTATTCCTCGAGGAACGAGGTCGGCTCGTCCTGATCAGAGGCTGGCGGCTCAGCTGCCGCTGGGTCGGCTATCTCCGACGGTGTGATTGTGGGAGAAGGGGAAGGGCTCACGCTCGTTGAGGGTTCTGGTGCCGGTCCAGCGATGAGGTTCAGGACAGGCTCTGAGGAGGTGATGCCCAAGACGACGCCTGCGGCGATGCCGGCTAGAAGCGTTCGGATCCAGGTGGTGGCTTTCGCCAGGAGCGCCCGCGGGACTCGCCGGAAAAGAACGACCTCCACGAGCCTGTCTTATAAACCTGTAACTTGTCGAGACTCAGAGGTGCGACCACACCAAGGGGGTGGGTCGGGGTGGGGCTGCTGGCTGACGACGAGGGGTCGGTACCGCGTGCCCTGGGCGAGGGGACCCCACGATCGAACGCTGAGTCATTTCATGCGGTCAGAGGCTCGCTGCCTGGGCTGATCCTCACCGTGAGGTAGGTGGAGGGCACGGCGTTACGTAGGTGTTGTACCTCTGGTGTGTCCCGATCCACGGTCAGGGTCACGTAGGGCTGCATGGTGTTGAGATTGATCCCGCCCTGGTGAGTGAGTACGTGGCCTTGGAAGGCATCTATAACCGAGTCGAACTGGGTGAGTTCGTCTACCGTCCACTGGGAGTTGACGAGGAGGAGCCGCCCAGGCCATTTGTCGGCCAGGTGCCGGCCGGCCGTCTCATCGTGCACGAGAACTCTGATTGCCTGGGTGTGTGGGTCACGAAGGAAGTGTGCGATCTGGTTCTTTGCGACTGCTTCGCGGAGATCGTTGATCAGTTCGTCGGGAGGTGTAATCATACGCTGCCTCCGCATCCCTGCGGAGCAGTGATGCTCTTCCTGGTCGCCGACAAGGCGGTTCGGCAGCCGAACTCATCATCGCGCAGAACCCATAGTCTGTATGTGCGTGACTTGCTGTTGTAGCGACACTCGAAGGCTCCAAGGTCGACGACGTTTTTGACGAGCCACTGGCCACGAGCCTGGCAGTTCGATTTCAGGGAGAAGTTCTCTTGGTAGTCCATCCAGGACCAGGCCTGAGCGGGGAGGGCAGTGAGAGCGAGGAGGGAAACGAGAAGGGCGGTGAAAGCGATGCGGATCTTGTTCTTCGCCATGTAGGTATCGAAGCACGTGTTGCTCGGAATTGCGTCGTGTAGCTCGAAGTCCGGCAGATTCCGCTCCGAAGGCGATACCGCCGGGTCGGCTCGCCGTGAGGTCTACCGGACCACCTGACCGCTCGGGTGACGCCAATCTGCTCACCTGGAACCACGCCACTGAGCGTGAGCATCTACAGGCGATCCCTCGGCGTGTCGGCCCTCTGGTCGACGTCGACGGCATCCCCACCGAAAACGATCGTTTGTGGTGGAGAGCCTGTGATTGCCGCTCTGATGGCTCCGTAAACGGTGATCGCAACCCGGTTTCGGCGGACGGTTTCGGCGGGTGCTGTGTTCACTCGCGTGGTGTGTGAAAGATCAGGGTGTTGCCGAAGGGGTCGGGGATTGCGAGTTCGTCTCCCCATTCTTGGGATTCGAGGCCGATGCGTAGTGGGTAGATGGAGCTTGTGAGCAGCTGCTGCTGGAGGGTGGCGACGTCGGCGACGCGGAGGCGTACTGCGGATCCGGGTGTGGCGTCACCGTGGTGCTCGCTTAGGTGTAGCACGATCCCGTCTCGGGAGATCTGCCGGTAGAGCGGGAGCGAAGGCTCGAATCGGTGCTCCCAGTCGACGCTGAACCCCAGGAACCGGAGGTAGAAGCGGTCGGCCTCCGGGCCGGGGAACGTGCGGATGATCGGCACAGTGAGGGGGCCCGCGTCTTCCGATGCGACGAAGGTGTTCCAGTTCTTGTAGCCGAACGCGGACGGCGATCAGCTCGAGGTTGATGTCGGCGCGCAGCTCGGCCCGCCACATGACATCGGCGCACAGGTTGCAGTGGGTCTGGTCGTTCATGGTCACCACTGCTCGTCCCAGGCTTCGCCGGCGTCGAGCGGGCTCCAGTCGGCCGGCGGGGTGACGGGGTATCGGGCCGAGATCTCGGCGATCACCGCAGCCATGCGCTCGGCGTAGATCTCGTAGTGCAGCTCGCACCGCGGGAAGGATGCTCCGCTGCCCGACATCGTCTGTCGCAGCTCCACCGGGCCGGCGCAGCCGCCGTCCTCAACATCGATGCAGTCGTCGATCATTTTGGTGGCCCCTTTCTCGGGCTGTGAGGGCTGGTGAGGCCCTCCCTGTTCGGATAGCTCCAACCTAA
>NZ_BAABLV010000061.1:0-1258 GCF_039544535.1 Tessaracoccus lubricantis | reverse complement strand
TCGTTGCCTCACCTGTTTCCTCCGGTTAGCCGGTCGCGGTCCGGCGTTGCCGGGCGGCGCGGCCCTTGGCCTGGGCGAGGGCTTCGAGGCGGCCGGTGTGGTGGAGGATCTCTCGTTGCAGGGCACCGAGGCGAAGCTTCTTGAATCGGGCGTTCATCGTGATGACCGGCCGTTTCCGGGTCGCGGGGTGCGCGAGGGCACGCTGGTGTGGGGTGGCGGCCTGGTGGTACCTCTTGACGACCTTGGCGCCGTCGCGGTGCTTGGACGCCAGCTTCAGGCTGGGCAGGAAGTAGTTCGCGAACGCGTCGTCCAAGGCCCAGATCTGGTTGAGGAGGTCGAGCTCGGCCTCGGTGTCGTAACGGTAGTAGCCGACCAACTCCCGCACGCGGGCCCAGTTCTTCTGCTCCACATAGCAGCCGTCGTTCTTCTTCCCCGCCCGCCCGCGGGTGAACGTGATCTTGCGGGTCTCGCAGTAGTGCAGGAAGTGGTGGTTGATGAACTCCGATCCGTTGTCGGAGTCGATCCCCACGATCGGGAACGGGAACATCCCGGCGGCGTGGTCGATGGCCTCGATCACCCACCGGCGGGCCCGGTTCGGCACCGACCGGTTCACCGTCCACCCCGTCGCCACATCGGTCATCGTCAACGTGTAGCAGTACTCGCCCGAGGCGACCCCACCGTCGTGGGCGACCAGGTCGATCTCGACGAACCCCGGCGTCGCGTCGTCCCAGTCAGCGAACGTGCGGATCGGGATCTGGTGTTTCAACAACGACCCGGGCTTGGTATGCGTCCGACCCCGCAGCGTCATCCGTTGGCGTTCGCCGGCGAGCATCCGGTCGATGGTGGCCGCCGAGATCCCCGCCAGCAACCCCGCCTGCGCGTCGTCGACATCGATCTCGTCCTCGGCCCGCAACAGGGGCACCAGGACCGGCATGAACGGCGCCAGGATCTTCCCCGCCGGCGCCCGCAACAGCGTCCAGCACCGCACCAGGGCGGGCAGCAGGTCATCGCCGTATACCCGCGCCCGCGGCTTACGCGGCACCACCGCCTTGAGCACCAGCGCATCCCGTAACGCCGCGCGGGCGTAGTCGCGGTGCCACCCGGTCAGATCGACCAGCTCGTCCAAGATCCGGGTCTTACCCGCCCGGTCGGCGCCCCGGTAGGCCAGGGCCTTCATCTTCGTGACGGCCTTGCGTTGGCCCATCGTCAGCTCCATCCGTGATAGTGCTCACGCGGAGGTCCTCACCCGAGGCAACGA
>NZ_BAABLV010000060.1:0-2383 GCF_039544535.1 Tessaracoccus lubricantis | reverse complement strand
GAAGGTGCCGTCGGGGTCGTGGAGTTTGAAAGGTTTGTGGGGTTGGCCGAGGTGGATCTCGATGTTGTCGGTGGTGAACGCGGTGAGGGCTGCGGCGAGGTAGGTGGGGTTGGCGGCGCTGGCCCACGGTTCAGGGTTGCCGTCGCGGGTGATGGGGATGGCGGGTGCTTTGGCGGTTCCCTTGTCGGTGCCGGGGGTGAGGGTGAGGGTGTCGGCGGTGACGTCGATGCGGGCGCCGACGCTGCCGCTGGCCAGTGCTTTGGTGATGGCGGCGGTGCGGGTGGCTGCGGCGGCGAGGGTGGTGCGGTCGATGGTGAGGGTGCTGTCGGGGTTGATGTCGAACAGCTGCGCGACGCGGGGGTAGTCGCCGGTGGTGGGGGCGACGAGGTGGGCGGTGATCGTGTCGGTGGCGATCGTTGTCCAGGTGCGGCCGTTGTGTTCGGCGGTGCCGATGTGCAGCTGGTCGCCGTCGAGCAGTTTGAGCAGCTTGCCGGTGAGGGCGCCGGGCAGCACACCGTTGTGGTGGGCGTTGGTGGTGTCGGTGGCGATGTGGCCGCGCGAGATCCGGTAGCGGTCGGTGGCGATCAGCACAACCCGGTTGGGTTCGGCGTGCAGCTGCACACCGGTCAGCAGCGGTACGCAGCTGTCGGTGGCGGCGGCGGGCTGGACGCGGGTGAACATGGCGGTGAACGCGGCGCGGTCGACGACGACGGTGGGGTCGGGCATGGCGGGGGCCTGCGGGTAGCTCGACACGTCACGGGTCACGGCGATCGGCAGCTGGTAGCCGGACAGCTCCACGTTGAGGGTGTCGTCGTCGCCGGCGGTGTCGACGATGCGCACGGTGGCGGTGTCCAGGTCACGCTTGGAGGCGCCCTTGGTCGCGGCAGTGAGCAGCGCCTGCAGCTGGGCGTGGGCCACGAGCAGTACGCCGGGCTCGATGCCGGCGGCGGGGATCCGCACGCGGATCTCGGCCTGATCGGGCACGGTGGCGGTGATCACGAGCTTGTCGTCGATGGCGAGCAGCTCCACGTGGCGAGTCGCGTCACGGGTGGTGCTCAGCGCCAGCGCGGTGGCCTTCAAGCCGTCGATCACGTCGCGGTAGGACACCTCGCACGCCAACCCGGTTGCAGCAGTTGCAGTCATGGAAAATCGCCCCTTTCTGGGCTTGAGGGGAGCTGGTCAGGCTCCCTGTATCGGATACCCCGATCCTACCGGCCACCCCCCACAAAAACAGCCGGTCCCCACCCCCACGACCCGGTTAGGGGCTGTGGGGGTGGGGGTGTTGCCGGGGCCGGTTCACTGCCCCGGCAACACCCGTGCCCCGGGAACGCAGAACCGCCGCCGGCGATGGGCCGACGGCGGTTCTGAGGCGACGCGTTACTCGGCGTCGTAGCGAGCCAGTCGCTTCTCGACGGATCTCGACGCAGACTCGCCCACCACGTAGTTGAAGGCGTAGTAGATGACGAAGCCGCCAACCAGAGACAGCGCGGCGCCGACGATCATGCCCGCGGTTCCCTGGAGGAAGGCGGGAACGATGGCCTGTGTGTCACCGAGGGTGAGGCCGACAACGCTCAGGGCGGCGATGGCGATGGCGAAGAGCCCTGCGTCGATGAGATAAGCCCGCTTGCGCTCCGCCTTGGCCTCCGAGGTGTCCTCGGTGGGGAGTTCGTTGCCCAAGAAGGTCTTGGGTGCCTCGGCGCCGCCTATCATCCGCATGAGGAGCGCCAGCATGCCACCTGACCCGAGCAGTGTGAGGATTGCCCAACCGTTGTTGACGTCCTTGGTCGTCACGTATTCGTACACCAGCACGCCCAGCGCCACGAGGGCGATCAACCCGAGAACGATCATCGATGCCCTGCCAGCGTTGAGTTCTTGCCGCTCGTCCATGTCAGTTGCTGCTTTCTTCCCAGAACAGGGAGTTGAGGTCCGTGTGGAGGGCCTTGCAGATGTCGATGCACAGCTTGAGCGTTGGGTTGTGGTCGCCGGCCTCGACCATCGAAATGGTCTGCCGTGAAACGCCCACGATCTTGGCCAGTTCCGCTTGGGTGAGGTCCAAGCTCATTCGAGCCAACCGCATCTGCTTGTTCAGTGACATCTCCACGCCTCCTTGATGTCAACTATAAGCGACATGAAGTCAGGAATGCAAGACATACTGATAGCCCGACTTGAACACACCCAAAACCTGGCCGGTGTCGGGGTGCACGATCTGCTTGCGCGTCTCATCCATGATGGTCTGCACACCCTCATCAGTGATGATGATCGCGGCCGAAACCGCTTCGATAGGCTCCCAGCCGAACAGACGGCGACGCACATCGGCCACCGGTATCGCCCCGGTGTAGTGGTTGGGCTCATCGCCCTGCAACGACTCGCGGTAATGCCAAGC
>NZ_BAABLV010000059.1:0-1634 GCF_039544535.1 Tessaracoccus lubricantis | reverse complement strand
GCTGGGGGGGGGGGGGGGCAGGTGGCGCGCAAGCGCGCCACCTCGCGGGCCGCAAGCGGCCCGCCGCAGGCCAGCGGCATAAATGCCGCTGGCAGGGCCTTTTAGGGCCGTTTGGCCTGTCTGGGGTGATGTTGGCGGCCCTTGCGGGCCGCCGGGGCGGGGGCACCGGCCCCGCGAGCGGGGCCGGTTGGCCGTCTTAATGGTGCGGCTACGCGCTGTGGTGGTGCGCGCAAGCGCGTTTTTGTTGCTTACCCGTAAATCACTGTGCCGTAGTGTTCCTCCCGCTTCCCGTTTTCGTAGGTGTCTCGCCACTGCTCGCCGCTTTCGCCGCGCCAGTAGTGGCCGACGCCGGGGGCGGCGTAGGGGGCGACGGCGTCGAGAAAATCGCCTTCGTTACCGGTCTTGGAGTCGTAGTAGCCAATGATCACGTCGCCGTTGTCGGCGGTGACGGTGTCGAACCCCACTTCGGTGAACACTTCGGTCAAGGTGGCGCAGGTTTCGTCGTAGTTCCACGCCATCCATGAGAACCACTTGTTCGGATCGCCGTTGGAGCGGCTGTCTGCGGGCTTGGTTTCGTTGGCGGGCGAGCGGCCCCCGTTCTTGAGTTCGTGGCGGGCGTTGAGGGCGCACACGGCCCGGTAAGCGGCCTCCACGTTGGCGGCGGGGACGGTGATTTCCCCGTTTGCGGTGACGTAGTAACCCATGTCAGTTCTCCTTCGTGCCGGTGAGGGCGGCGGGGTTGGTGCGGGTGAGTCGTGCCAGATCGTCAACGAGTCGGGCCGTGGCGGGCAGGGCTTCCAGTTGGGTCAGTGCCTCGTTGGCGGCGGCTCCGTGGCCGCTGGCCCATGCGGCCACGACGAGGTTGGCGAGCACCGCTTCAAGGTGGGCGTCCTCGCACCAGCGGCGGGCCTCCACGAGCCGGTCGAACGCGGCCTGAGCATCGCTGCCGACGGCGTCGAGGACGCTTGCCAGCGGTTCGCTGGCGTCCAGTGCCGCGCCCAACTGCGCGGCCCGGTCAGGGGTGAGCGGTGCCGTCTGGCTGAGCATGGTGTCCAGCAGCAGGCGGCGCTGGCCGGTTGGGAGTGCGGCCACATGATCGGTGCTGCCCGGCGCGGCGCTGGTGCGCCGGCACGTCACGTCGGCCACCGACTCAGCGCGGCTGCGGGAGGGCTGTTCCAGCGTGGGCGTGAACGGCTCCCCATCGGTGAGCGCGCCACCGGCCACCCGCCACACCGTCTCCCCGTTGGTTGCCAAGGCAACCGCCACGGCACCGTCGAAGATGCCAACGGCCAACTGGTGCAGCACCGACGCGGCGGCCTCGGGCTGGTCGCTGTAGGCCACCAGCGCTAGTCCGGGAACGTCGTTGTTGCGCATCGCGTCCAGAACCTGCGGGGCGGTCTCCACGGCCATGTTCAGATCGGTACGGCCACAAAACGCCACCCGGTTCCCGACGATGCCCAGCAGCGCCACGGACTCCACCGGCTGGAACCCCAGCAGCAGCGGCGGCAGCGACACCAAATCCAACGGTTCACTCGTCACGTGCAACATTTCCGTCATGATTTCTTCCCCTTCTCGGAAGTGTGGGAACTGGTGAGGTTCCCTGTTTGGATGACTCCAACCTACCGGCCGACACC
>NZ_BAABLV010000058.1:0-2842 GCF_039544535.1 Tessaracoccus lubricantis | reverse complement strand
CGGCGGGTTTGGCCTTTGGCGCAGGCGTCGTCTCGTTGGGCGATGAGGGTGGGCCGGTGCTGCTGGGTGGTGAAGAACATGGGGCAGGTTTCGCAGATCGTTTCGTAGCGGCAATCGAGCTCGACGGGCCGGCGGCAGTAGCCGTTGCCCAAGAGTCGTTTGTTGACCTCCGCATGCAGGGCGGTCATGGCTGGCCCGGCGGCCTCGGCGGGCAGGACGGGGATGGCGGGCTCAGCATCTTGGTAGAGGGCTTCGATCTTGCTGGTGACTTGGAAGTACTGGTCGGCGACGGTGCGGTCACCGATGCGGGCGTAGACCATCGTCATCGACAAGTCGGCGTGGCCCAGTAGCGCGGCGATCGCTTCGAGGCTCATGCCGCGGTTGATGGCTTGGGTGGCAAGGGTGTGGCGCAGCTGGTGGGGGTGGACGTGGCCGATGCCCGCGGCAGTGGCGGCTTTCTGGACGGCTTTGTCGACGCGGGTTGGTGGAATGGGTCGTCCGCGTTCGAGCAGGAGCAGGTCGCTGGCCTGCCAGGACGGGCGGTGGGCGATCCAGGCGTCGATGAGGGTTTTGAGGGCCGGGTCGAGGGGGATGTAGCGGTCGGTGTGGAGTTTCCCGACCGGGGTGCGAAGCCAGTAGCCGGTGCCGATCTGGACGACGGCGTTGATGCGTAGTCCGAGTAGTTCGCCGCGTCGCATGCCGGTGCGGGCCAGGATCTGGATCATCAACCGGTCGAGTTCGTCGGGTAGCTGTGCGGCGGCGGTCATGAACGCGGCAGCACGGGCATCGTCGAGGAACTTGGGCAGTGGCTTGTCCAAGCGTGGACGGTCTTCGCGGAAGACCAGAGCGCCGGTGGGCAGGTCGGGATAGCTCCATTCGGTGATACGGGTGAAGAAGGTATGCAGGTGACCCATCCGCATGCCCAACGTGGTCTTTGACAACCCGGTCTGGCCGCGGTAGCCGGGTCGTTGATCAAGCCAGGAGCGGTAGTCCTCGATGTGGCAGCGCTGCAGGTCGGCGATGCGATTGACCTCGGGGTGGTGGGCGATGAGGTATCCGGCGAATTGCCGCAGGGTGGTCTCGAACAGTGTCACTGATGAGGGCCGTAGTGAGGCGTGGCATTGCTGCAGGTAGCGGCGCATCGTGGCAGCCATCACCGGAACATGGGTGGTGATCTGTTCCCAGTCGACCTCGGCGGCGCTGCGCGCCGCCCATGGCCGGCGGACAGCCGGTTGCGGTGCTTGCCCGCGGTGGAACATCACCGCATCCAGCCCGAACAGTGGCGTCGACAACCATCGGGGCGGCGCGCTCGCTCGGGAGGCCATCACGGCATCGAAGTAGCTGGTGCGCGCCTGCTGGTAGGTCTGTGTGGTCAGGGCATCAGGGCTGGTGCCGGCGATCACGCAGATGCGCGCCAGATGGGACCACATGCGTCGGCTTTGTGCCGTGGTGAAGCCCAGCTCGAGGGCTTGGGTGGTGAATCTGTCGCGCTGCTCGGGATAGGCGTCAGCGATGTAGATGCCCCAGTGGCAGCATGACTGGGAGACGAAGTCCGGGGTGACCGGCAGGCTGCTGGCGATGGCGGCGTGAGCAGCGAACGACATCACCTCGGTGCGGACCTGGCGGCGTTGCTCGACGCTGGCGTGGTTCCAGCCGTCGAGATCACCGAACAGCCGACCGAAGCGCTGTGCCGCCAAGCGACGGCCCTTCGCCGACGCTGAGCTGGAAGCAGCCGCAATGTAGGAGGCCGTCACCTCCTCAAGAGCCGGACTGGTGCTGGTAGGGGCAACAGCGGTCATGGACGGGGCCCTTCCTCGATGGGTGGGTAGATGTCGCTCAACACCTGCATGGCGTCGCGGTACTGGTCAGCGAGCCAGTCGTTGGACAAGTGGAGGTAGATGCGGGTGGTCTCCAGGTTGGCGTGGCCGGCCTGGGCCTGAATCGCCTCCAAGGCCATGCCCGCCTCCCTCAGCCGGGTGAAGCATGTGTGACGCAGTTCGTGGCAGGTCGCGTGTCGCAACCCCGCGCGACCTCGGGCCCCAGCAAGGACTTCGTCCAGCCCTGCTGCGCTCAACGGCATGCCGCGGCGGGGTCCCTTCAACACCACGAACACCAACCCGGTGTCACACTCCGGGGGACGCTCGGTGGTCAGGTAGGCGGCCAGGTGGGTGAAGAACGCGTCGACGACCGGGACGATACGTTCGTGGCCGCCCTTGCCCTGGTGGACGAAGACCCGTCCATCGCCCAGCTGGATGTCGGCCAGACGCAGGCCCAGCACCTCACAGCGTCGCAGTCCGGCGTGCAGCATCAGCGTGACCATCGCCCGGTCCCGCTCGGTGCGCAACGCGCCCATCAACGCGACCGCCTCGCCCGGCGACAGCACCTGCGGCAGCCGTTTTGGAGCACGGACCAGCGGCGAGCCCCGCAACGACCGCGACCGGGGCGTCATCGACCGAGGAACCGGCTGCCGCTCACACACACCGCGGGCCAGCAGGTAGTCGAACAGCGAGGTGACCGTGGCCAGGCGGCGTTTGATCGTGGACGCCGCCAGGCCCTGCTCGCCGTCGACCAACCGGACCACGTTGCCGCCATGGCGAGGTTCACGCTGCTGCTCGATGAAAGCCAACACATCCGCCGTGCCCACCCCAACCGGTGGCTTGCCCACCACCGTGAAGAAGACCTTCAAGTCGAAGGCCTGCGCCAACACCGAATTGGGTCGCAGACGCGCCGCGGTGAACCTCAGATACTCGTCCACCCACTGCTCACCCAACCTGGGTGGCTGCCCCTCCACGAAGACCAGCTGTGGCACGAACCCATCCATCACTGGCCCCCAGCCACTCGA
>NZ_BAABLV010000057.1:0-892 GCF_039544535.1 Tessaracoccus lubricantis | reverse complement strand
GATGGAAGTTCTCAAGCTGTCCATCCGAAAGACCTCGACGTGCCCAACGCTACCTTCGCTGCTGCTGATCTGACGAGTTTTTGCCGGTTGGACCAGCTTGGACTGGTGGTGACTGGGCAGCGGGTCACGCCGCAGGGGGCGGTGTTGGAGTGTCGGGTGGTCGTTGCGGATGACTGGTGCCGACGGTGTGGCTGCCAGGGCCGCCCTCGTGACACGGTGACCCGAGAGTTGGCGCATGAACCGTTCGGGCGGCGGCCCACGACGTTGGTGGTGCGGCTGCGCCGGTATCGCTGTGTCGAGTGTGGTCACGTGTGGCGGCAAGACATGACCGCGGCGGCCGAGCCGCGGGCGCGGTTGTCGCGACGGGCGATGCGGTGGGCGCTGGAAGCGATCGTGTGTCAGCACCTGAGCGTGGCCCGGGTCGCGGAAGCACTGGCTGTGGCGTGGGACACCGCCAACGACGCGATCCTGGCCGAGGGACGACGGGTGCTCATTGACGACCCTGCTCGGTTCGACGGCGTGAAGGTCTTGGGGGTCGATGAGCATTGTTGGCGACACACCCGCGCCGGCGACAAGTTCGTCACCGTGATCATCGACCTGACCCCCGTACGCGAGGGCACGGGCTCCGCCAGGTTACTTGACATGGTCGCGGGCCGCTCGAAGAAGATGTTCAAGACATGGCTCGCGGCCCGTCCCCACGTGTGGCGCAACCGCATCGAGACCGTCGCGATGGACGGGTTCACTGGCTTCAAGACCGCTGCGGCCGAAGAACTTCCCGACGCGGTGGCCGTGATGGACCCCTTCCATGTGGTGCGCCTGGCCGGCGAGGCGGTCGACAAGTGCCGCCAACGTGTCCAACAGGCCACCACCGGCCACCGGGGTCGGCGCGGCG
>NZ_BAABLV010000056.1:0-3707 GCF_039544535.1 Tessaracoccus lubricantis | reverse complement strand
ACATGCACTGGCAAGGCTTTCGGGTCTTGTCTTTTGCGAACCCGTCTCCCAGCTTTTGGTTGGGGATGGATTCCTTTGAAAATATTGATTGAAGTCCAGCTTATTGGATTTTGTCAGTATCAAACTAGTTGACAGTGATGCAGGCGCCTCTCGGGGTGTTTGTGGCTGATATTTTTTCAACGGAGAGTTTGATCCTGGCTCAGGACGAACGCTGGCGGCGTGCTTAACACATGCAAGTCGAACGGTAAGGCCCTTTCGGGGGTACACGAGTGGCGAACGGGTGAGTAACACGTGAGTAACCTGCCCCTGACTTTGGGATAACTCCTGGAAACAGGTGCTAATACCGGATATCAGCTTCCACTGCATGGTGGTTGTTTGAAAGCTCCGGCGGTTGGGGATGGACTCGCGGCCTATCAGCTTGTTGGTGAGGTAATGGCTCACCAAGGCTTCGACGGGTAGCCGGCCTGAGAGGGTGACCGGCCACATTGGGACTGAGATACGGCCCAAACTCCTACGGGAGGCAGCAGTGGGGAATATTGCACAATGGACGCAAGTCTGATGCAGCAACGCCGCGTGCGGGATGACGGCCTTCGGGTTGTAAACCGCTTTCAGCAGGGACGAAGCGAGAGTGACGGTACCTGCAGAAGAAGCACCGGCTAACTACGTGCCAGCAGCCGCGGTGATACGTAGGGTGCGAGCGTTGTCCGGATTTATTGGGCGTAAAGAGCTTGTAGGCGGTTTGTCGCGTCGGGAGTGAAAACTCAGGGCTTAACCCTGAGCCTGCTTCCGATACGGGCAGACTTGAGGAAGGTAGGGGAGAATGGAATTCCTGGTGAAGCGGTGGAATGCGTAGATATCAGGAGGAACACCAGTGGCGAAGGCGGTTCTCTGGACCTTTCCTGACGCTGAGAAGCGAAAGCGTGGGGAGCAAACAGGCTTAGATACCCTGGTAGTCCACGCCGTAAACGGTGGGTACTAGGTGTGGGGTTCATTCCACGAACTCCGTGCCGCAGCTAACGCATTAAGTACCCCGCCTGGGGAGTACGGCCGCAAGGCTAAAACTCAAAGGAATTGACGGGGCCCCGCACAAGCGGCGGAGCATGCGGATTAATTCGATGCAACGCGAAGAACCTTACCTGGGTTTGACATATGCCGGAAACATCTAGAGATAGGTGCCCCTTTTTGGTCGGTATACAGGTGGTGCATGGCTGTCGTCAGCTCGTGTCGTGAGATGTTGGGTTAAGTCCCGCAACGAGCGCAACCCTCGTCCTATGTTGCCAGCGGGTAATGCCGGGGACTCATAGGAGACCGCCGGGGTCAACTCGGAGGAAGGTGGGGATGACGTCAAGTCATCATGCCCCTTATGTCCAGGGCTTCACGCATGCTACAATGGCCGGTACAAAGAGCTGCGAGCCTGTAAGGGTGAGCGAATCTCAAAAAGCCGGTCTCAGTTCGGATTGGGGTCTGCAACTCGACCCCATGAAGTCGGAGTCGCTAGTAATCGCAGATCAGCAACGCTGCGGTGAATACGTTCCCGGGGCTTGTACACACCGCCCGTCAAGTCATGAAAGTCGGTAACACCCGAAGCCGGTGGCCTAACCCTTGTGGAGGGAGCCGTCGAAGGTGGGACCGGTAATTAGGACTAAGTCGTAACAAGGTAGCCGTACCGGAAGGTGCGGCTGGATCACCTCCTTTCTAAGGAGCCTGTAGCACCTCAGCCCTGGTGGTTGTGGTGTTCATGGTCGTGTTCTGGGGCGAATGTTCCCGGCGCGGCCGGCACCGGAATGTGGAACATTGACTTTCGAAGCTGCAGCCGATGCTGTTGGTGTCAGTACAGCCTGGATCTTGTGATCTGGGGGTGGAACCTCGCTGGTGGTGGGTGTTGTGGCTAAGCACGCTGTTGGGTCCTGAGGGGTCGGTTGCTTTGCAACGCCTTCTGTGCGGACCAGCGCCGCTTCCTGGGTCTTGATGGCTTGGGGGGTGGTCTGGGCTCGCCCGTATCTTGAGAACTTCACAGTGGACGCGAGCATCTTTGTAGATTTTTTGACAAGCTACTAAGTGCGATCGGTGGATGCCTTGGCACCAAGAGCCGATGAAGGACGTTGTAACCTGCGATAAGCCATGGGGAGCTGGTAAACGAGCTTTGATCCGTGGATTTCCGAATAGGGAAACCTTGAAATACCGGAGTCATGTCCGGCAACCTCTGCCTGAATGTATAGGGCAGTTGGAGGGAACGTGGGGAAGTGAAACATCTCAGTACCCACAGGAAGAGAAAACAACCGTGATTCCGTTAGTAGTGGCGAGCGAACGCGGAAGAGGCCAAACCTCGTGTGTGTGATAGCTGACAGGCGTTGCATGCGGGGTGTTGTGGGGCCGTTCGGGCTGCGCTGTCGAGCAGCCGCAGAGTTAGAAATGATCAGTGAAGTTGAAGTGTCTGGTAAGGCACAGCAGAGAAGGTAATACTCCTGTAGACGTAAGCTGTTCACTCTGGAGCGTCACCCCAAGTAATGCGGAACCCCTGAAATTCCGCATGAATCTGGCGGGACCATCCGCTAAGCCTAAATACTCCTTGGTGACCGATAGCGGACAAGTACCGTGAGGGAAAGGTGAAAAGTACCCCGGGAGGGGAGTGAAATAGTACCTGAAACCGATCGCATACAATCCGTCGGAGCCCTGCGGGGTGACGGCGTGCCTTTTGAAGAATGAGCCTGCGAGTTAGTGGTACGTGGCGAGGTTAACCCGTGTGGGGGAGCCGTAGCGAAAGCAAGTCCTAATAGGGCGTTTTTAGTCGCGTGCTCTAGACCCGAAGCGAAGTGATCTATCCATGGCCAGGTTGAAGCGACGGTAAGACGTCGTGGAGGACCGAACTCACTTGGGTTGAAAACCGAGGAGATGAGCTGTGGATAGGGGTGAAAGGCCAATCAAACTTCGTGATAGCTGGTTCTCCCCGAAATGCATTTAGGTGCAGCGTCGTATGTTTCTTACCGGAGGTAGAGCACTGAATGGTCTAGGGGGCCCACAAGCTTACCGAAATCAGTCAAACTCCGAATGCCGGTAAGTGAGAGTACGGCAGTGAGACTGTGGGGGATAAGCTTCATAGTCGAGAGGGAAACAGCCCAGATCATCAGCTAAGGCCCCTAAGCGATAACTAAGTGGAAAAGGATGTGGAGTTGCGGAGACAACCAGGAGGTTGGCTTGGAAGCAGCCACCCTTGAAAGAGTGCGTAATAGCTCACTGGTCAAGTGATTCTGCGCCGACAATTTAGCGGGGCTCAAGTTATCCGCCGAAGCTATGGCATTCACGCGTGTGACCGTAAGGTTGCGTGGATGGGTAGGGGAGCGTCGTGTGCGCGGTGAAGCGGCGGGGTGACCCAGTCGTGGAGAGCACACGAGTGAGAATGCAGGCATGAGTAGCGAAAGACGGGTGAGAAACCCGTCCGCCGAATATCCAAGGGTTCCAGGGTCAAGCTAATCTGCCCTGGGTAAGTCGGGACCTAAGGCGAGGCCGACAGGCGTAGTCGATGGACAACGGGTTGATATTCCCGTACCGGCGAAATATCGCCCCTGCCGAATTGGATGATGCTAAGCACGCGAGGTGTGGTGATGTCTTCGGACGGATCCTCACTGAGTCTGTGACCCGATTTCATAGTAGGCAAGCTGCGGAGGGACGCAGGAAGGTAGCTCTTCCCGGTTTTGGATATACCGGGT
>NZ_BAABLV010000055.1:0-7844 GCF_039544535.1 Tessaracoccus lubricantis | reverse complement strand
GAACACACCAACACACCCGTCAACCGCCTACCCCTGACCGGATAGAAAAACACCACTCAAAGGGACTTGACCGTGTCGGTCGTCCCAGTTAAGTGGCGGAGTGTCACGCTGAGTCTCGTGACAGCGGAGCAGCTGCTGAGCACCCAATTGAGGCGAGCTACCTGCGGCAAATGAGTGTGTTCTGCGGTCGTCTTTATTGCAGCACCGGTATCAAGTGCTGGGGGGACTCTGGGTCGGTGAGCTCCACTGTCAGTCCGTCGGGGTCTCGAACAACGAATGACCAGTAGCCGACCCAGAAGGGTTCGGGTGTGAGGGTCTCCGCGCCGGCGCCCTTGAGCTTGGCTACAGCGGATCTGAAGGCCGCTGGTGCCAGCGCGAGGGAGATGGATCTGACGTGCTCGGTTTCCGGCGCCCCCGACAGCTGGCCGTGGCTCCAGCCAGGTTGGAAGGCCCAGCCCTGAGGTCGAATAAGCGAGTCGACACGCCGAAACGACAGTTGCACGCAGTCGTGCTGGAACGCGATGTCCTCCGCTTCATCCCAGATCAAGGTGAGTCCCACATGCCCTCCGTAGAACTCGCGGGTGGCGCCGATGTCGGTGCAGTACTCGTACGCGAACCAAGTGGCCATGCCGGCGACAGTACCCGTCTGGCCGATCCAGCCCCGCCGCGGTCTCTCTATGCGTGGGCAGCACGTGCCGCGGCTTTGTCGCGCGCATGACGCGGTCGACCACGCCGCAGATCTCCAACCAGAGCGGCAGAGGTTGAGGAGTGCGGCACTCTCAGCGTGCCCCAGCTGCCGGCTTCAGGGGGTGGTGAGGTGGTGATGCGTTTTGTACAGTCGCCAGAACGCCTGCTTCGGCAACGGAGTGGCTTCGAGTGAGCTCTCGAAGTAGGTCAGGTGGGTGATCCACCCGGGCAGGTATGAGCCGGTCAGGTCATCGAGCCCGGTGTGTCGCAGGTGCATGAGGCACTGGTCCACAGCGTCCTGCTCATCCCCGCCGGGCTCCACGGTGACAACCAGGTGCGATGATCGTTCTCCAGGGAACTCCCACGTCATCCCCAACCGCCGGTCGCATTCGATGGTCTCCACGACGCTGGTGCACAGGTGACCGTCTCCATGGTCGACGACGAGGGCCTCTCCAATTGAGAACCCGCCCCCGCGTACGTGGCCGAGCCACTCGGGCAAGTACTGCTCACTGGTCAGGTGCCGCCACACATCGGGCGTCCTGCGAGCCAGTTTCCACGTGATGCTGACGGCTGCGGTGTCCTGGGCGTACTCAACCAACGGCATGACACCATTCTCACCGATCCGTCGAAGGACGAAGCAACCAACAGGCGGCATGAGCGAGCATGGCTGCTGTCGGCAGCAGAATGGGGTCATGACCATGACCTTGCTCGAGGGTGAACCCGCTGCAGGGCCTTGGCGGGCCCTCGACACTGCCGAGCTGGTCAATCACGTTTTACAGGTGGCCGGGCAGCCGCTGGGTCGGCCGCAGATCGTTGCCGTGGACGGCAGGGGAGCCTCAGGTAAGTCGACGCTGGCTGCTGAGCTGAAGCGGGCCGTCGCCCGTTCTGCGGTCGTCCACACGGATGACCTGGCCTGGCATGAGCCGTTCTTCGCCTGGGGGCATCTGCTGCGCGAGATCCTGGTGACACTGCACCGTGGGGAGGGTGTGCGGTTTCAGCCGCCGGCGTGGGGGCTGCATGGACGCGAAGGCGTGATCGAGGTTGCCGCGGAGGCGGACTTGGTCGTCATCGAGGGCGTCGGCGCAAGCCAACGCGAGTTCGAGCACTTCGTTGATGCCTCGATCTGGGTGCAGTCGGACTTTCAGGAGGCCGAGCGGCGGGGGATCGCTCGCGACATGGCCGAGGGTGTGAACGGTGATCGCGAGCAGACGATCGCGTTCTGGCACGAGTGGATGGCACATGAAGTGCGGTTTCTTGCCGAGCAACGTCCGTGGGAGCGGGCCTGCCTGGTGGTTGCCGGTTCCCCAACCATCGACCTCGATGAGGGGCAGTTCGCCGTAGCGCCTGCACCTTCGAACAACCCGTGGCTCTGATGGTAGGTGCCCCCGCATCTGCCAACGCGACAGTAGCGTGCGGCCACGCTCAGTGCGGCAGATCAGGACGTCAGCCGTTCCAGCCAGGGGTGTGTCGGAGAGGTTAGTGCGATGGCGTCGTGGAGCCACCGTGCGCTGGGCGGGCCCCAGGTGCGCGATGGTGGCGTGGAGGTCGTGCTCGTCCTTGGGGCGAGGTGATCGGGACTTGTAGAGGAGTTGCACCTCGGGCGCGAGGTAGGGGATGCCCGAGGGCGACACCCGACGCGTGTCCGCAAGGCTCATGCGAATCCGCGGGTCTCGGCGAGACACCCAGTGGCTGCCGTCGGAATCGTCGATCATGAACTGCACCCGCCACGGGCCTTCGGCGTTTTCACGGCACCAGATGTCGTGCACGCTGGTCGGCAAAGTCTCGCCGGGTCGCCAGCGGCGCAGCGTTCCAGGTGGGTCGGCTGCGAAGATCTGCCAGTCGTGCAGGCGTTCCTGGATCAGCTGCTGGTCTGCACGCAGGACGAGAACGTCGATGTCGGCGTGTCTGCGGGTCTGTCGACCCACGAACAGGTCGATGGCCCAACCGCCCGCCACCAGCCAGGGGCGATCCGCTCCTCCCAGCAATACTTTGACCCCTGCCGGGGACAGGGGCGACCAGGGTCCAGTCACCACTGGTTCGACTCCCATGAAGACAGCCTGGCACGGCGCCCTCATCGTCAGGAATGCAGCAAGACTGTACGTTCGAGATGCTGGTCGTCCTAGGGTTGCGGTCATGCCTCGCGTCGTCTTCATGTGTGGCCCCGCCGGGTCCGGTAAGTCGACCGTTGCCCGCCGGCTTGAGGCTGGCGGCATGGTCCGGCTCTCATACGACCAGGAAGCTTGGAATCGAGGACTACTGGTGATGCCGTTGCCGCAGGCCACGCACGAGGAGATCGAGAGGCACCTTCGCCGACGTCTGATCCAGCTCCTCGAGCATGGCCGCGACGTCGTTCTGGACTTTTCGTTTTGGTCGCGCGCTATGCGCGACGACTGGCGTCGCCTTGTGGCTGAGTACGGCATCACTGCGGAGACCATCTACATGACGACCGACAGGGAGACCTGTCTGGAGCGCCTACGAACGAGAGCACAAGACCACGGGGACGACTTCATCCTGGACCCTGACATCGCGGCCCACTATTTCGTCCACTTCCAGCCGCCCACGGACGACGAAGGCCCGCTGACCGTTCATTGCTGAGCCCAACCGCAGCGGGGTGTCCGGCCCTCGCGCGATGCGGCAGAAGCGGATGTTCGGTGAAGGGATACTGGCGGCAGTTGCGGACGTTCGTCAAAGCGCACACACGTCATACGCGGCTGAACGACGGTCAGTCGGCGGAACTGCTGTGGGTGCGTGTGGAGACTGTGGCCGAGCGGCATGCTTACGAGCGGCTCAGCCACAGCGGCGCGTGTCATATTGCTGCCGATACCGGCCGATTTCGGTAGGTTCTGCTGGAGTGAGCTGTCTCACTCGGCGGGAGGTGCTTGATGGCGGCAGACTTTGCTGGGCCGATCGAGCGTCCAGCCCACACGCGCACGCAGCACGCGATCCGGCTTCTGGTCTTAATGGACCGGACGGGTGAGGTGGTTGCTGACGGTGATCCCCCGGCAGCGGTTAAGGCTGTTCGCAGCGAGTTGCGTCTACAGGCGATGGACTTCTGGATGCGGAACCCGGACTACCTGGCCGATGAGTTGATCTCGGGGGTCGAGTCAGGGGCGCTGGCGGCCGGCATGTTGGACGTCGCCCGGAGCCTTCTCGATGACCCCGAGCCTGATCTGCATTACTACCCGATGCCTCGGTGGTTCTACGGCGCATACGAGGCGATCGATGACGCGATGGCGTTATTGGAGACGTACGGGTTGGCGACGTTCCGCCGTTCGGGTGAGCCGGGTTCGAAGAGTTGCCGGAACCAGATGTTCTTGACGGCCGCGGGAGAGCGGGCGGTGGTCGAGCTGGCGGCCGATCCGGTCCTCGGCTGGTATGTCCGGCAAGCGGAGCTGGTGGAGTTGGTGGCAGGGGACACGGTGGGCAGCAAGCTGAAGGAGCGGCAGTACGAGCAGGCGACGTACGCAGGCACGGAGCTGGGCTTGGACATCGCGCCTATCGCTGAGCATGTACGCTCGCGGCTCGATGGGTTGAGGTCGAGCGCGGCCGCGTCTGGAGGTGTTGGCGTATGAGCGCGCTTGCAGAGGAGATCGTCAAGATCCTCGGACGCCGTCGCAAGGAGAAACGGCTGGAACTCGAGGTGCCGGAGGTCGACAAGGTCCTGGACCACCTCGGCATTCCGACATCGGCATCGAAGGGTGTGCCCGTCCATCTGCGTGTGGCCCGGGTGTCGTTCTCGGGGACGAAGCGGCTGGATCCGGCGCATCCGGATGCGGAGGGCTTCCCGCTGGAGGAGATGGGCGGTGACCGGCATGAGCCGCTTGAGACGAACACCGACGACGCCGCCCACGGCGAGGCCGCTGCCGAAGCCGAGGAGGGCGAACTCGCCGATCAGACTGAGCGCGAGGAGGGTGACGTCGAGGAGTCGGAGGCCGAGGGTTCTGTTGTGCGGGCGCTGGTGCCGTTCGACTTCACATGGGAGCCGTTGGATGGTGTGAACGGCGTCGGGTCGGGGAGCAACCTGCGCGGCAAGTCGAGCATCGTGGAGTTGCTCCTGTGGTCGCTGTCGGGCCGTTGTGCGGTGTTCTCGGTTGCGGTGCGCCGCTGGATCGAGCATGTCGAGGTGGATTGGGTTGTCGGTGCGGAGACACTGCGGGTCGCGTTTGACGCGGACAACGGTGAGGTCAGCAACGGCTCGGTGACGGTCATCGAGGAGGGCGGCTCCGAGGGCCCAGTCATCGCGACGTTCAGAGACGCCGAGGCGTTCGAGGATGCGATGAACTCAGTGATGATGAGCCGGCTCCGGCTGGAGAGCTTCACGGTGTCGCAGGCCGGCAAGCCGGTGACACACAGATGGGCGTCGTACGTGAACGCGTTGTGGGTTCGGCCCAAGGACTTGAAGTCGATCATCGGCAAGGAGGCGACGCTCAGCGTCCGGCTCATGCAGATGTTCATTGGGACCGACTGGGTGCCGGTTCTGGCAACGGCATCGACGATTGCCGGGTCGCTGGAGGCGGAGCAGAAGATCGCAGCGCAGCGGAGAAAGACTGCGACCGATGCCATGGAGGGCTCTCGGGCCGAGGCCCAGAAGGTCGTTAGAGCCGTTGAGGCGAAGATCGCAGGCCTCCCGAAGGGAACGCCGGATCCGGCGAAGCTCGCGCTGGCGAACGCCCGGATCGGTGACCTGATGCGCCAGATGCACACGCTGGAGACGCAACTGCTGCGTCAGTCGGTTGCCGCTGACACCGCTCGGCAGCAGTTGAAGGCAGCAAAGGCGCGGCAACACACCGAGTACGAGCACGCATTGCTGACGAAGTTCTTCCACCAGATGGAACCGACCGTGTGTCCGCGATGCACGGCCGGGGTCACCGACGAGCGACGTGCTGCGGAGCCGGACGAGCACAAGTGCTCGGTGTGTACCAGCGACCTGAACCTTGAGGCCCTCAAGGTGAACGTCATCGTCGCCAACTCTGTGGATGACGCTGTCGCTACCGCGTTGGTGGAGGCCACCGCTGCCGTGTCCGAGGAAGCCGGGGAGGAGCCGGCGCCGAAGACTGAGGTCGAGGCGCTCGCGGAAGCCGGTGAGCGTGTCGAGGCCGTCATGTCTGCGCTCCGTGAGCAGATCAACAAGCTTCAGGTCACACACGATGATCTCGTCGCAGAAACGACCTTGGATGCGGCGTTGGCGCAGGCGGTCGAGGACCGTCGTCTGTTGGACATCGAGCTGGCCCGCGCGGAAGGCGCCGTTCAGGCGCTAGCCGCCCCTATCGCGCCGGTCGATGCGTCTCCGGTCGACCCCGTCCAGTTGGCCGTTGCCGAGGCTGCGGAGAAGGTCCTCAGCAGTTGGGTGAAGGGGCATCAGGACCCGCTGCTGACGAAGATCTCGTCTGAGATCGAGCGCTTGGTCGTGAACTTCGGTGCGGACAGTCTGAGCAACATAAGACTCGACGGCGCCGCGAACATGTCCCTGCGACAGAACGGTGATCCTTCGACTTACGGGCAGGTGACGCCGGGTGAGCAACTGCGGTTGAAGATCGCCGCGGTTATCGCGCTGATCAAGCACGGGTACGGCGAGGGCATAGGACGGCACCCGGGCTTCCTGCTATTGGATTCGCCGGCGGCGGAGGAGGTGCCTGACGGGGACCTGGCCACGATGGTGGCGGCTCTGCTAGAGGTGGCGAAGGAGGCGCCGATGCAGATCATCGTCGCCACAAGGAGCACGGGACCGCTGGTGGAGTTGCTGCCGGAGGAGTATCGGCTCATCGCGGAAGGCGACAACTTTGTCTGGTGAGCCCCCCGGTTGTTGTTCGGCCGGGCGTCTGGCGGCCATCAGACACACAGCGCACAGGAAGGACTGAGAGAGAGACATGAGCGACAACGCCAGTGGTTCGCTCATCGAGGCTGTTTTGGCCATGGCGCAGGCCTCCGGGGGCAAGGCGTTCCCGGACACCGCGGTGGCCGACCTCGGCGGCTGGGCTCGCCTCGCGACCGAAGCCGCAACCCTTGCTGGAACCCCGGTCCTTCCTATCGTGTCGAACCTCGCCGCCCGTGACGCCGAACTTGGCGACGCGGAGGCGGCTGCCGCGCTCGAAGTGATCGCCGACGCAATCCTCGCTACGGACCAACCGACACTGCTCAAGGACTCGGTGGAGCCGCTCCTCGCCAGCGCAGTTGCGACGCAGGTCACCGGGGCCAAGCTCGCCGCAGGCTTGGAGCCGCTGGCCTCGGCGTTCCTCACACGCCAGGACCGCGACGCGGTCCCTGACTTGTTGTCCGCTGACGCACTCGAGGCACTCACCCGCCTCGTCGCGGCTGGGCACGGTTCGCACTTCGCCCTCATGGCGCTCCTGGAGAAGTTCAAGAAACCGACGGCCGTCCCCATGGCGCGCGCAGTCATTCGGTGTGTCAGCACCGCGGTCGACATCTGGCCAGCAGCCGACCAACTCGTCGGCGTAGTCCGTGTCGTCGGAGGTCTCGAGCCGGTAGAAGGCGGTGATACCTCGCTCGCGGCCGAAGTCGAGTCTGACGCCGCCTGGGCGCTCGCGATGGCAGGCCTGGTCGCAGCCCTTAGGGCATCGACGCTCACCGAAATGAGCCCGCATCTCGAAGAGGCGGCCAGGTACTTCGCAATAGCCGCAACCGCCTACCAACGCCCCGACGCACGCCCGATGCTCGCCATCATCAACGCGCTCCGGGAGCTCGTCGCAGGCATCCTTGCCAGCGACCCGACGGCCGCGATGGCCGGCGAACCACTCTCCCCCGACGTGCTCGGCGGCATCCAGGAACAGGTGCACAGGTTCTCCGTCAACTCCAGCGGCCTAGACCACTGGTTCGGCGACAGCAAGGTGTCAACCCTCCGCGCGTGGGCCCACCTGGCCGCCGACCTCGACGAGATGCGCAACCAGCTCGGGAAGGACGGGTTCTACCAAGCCGAGGTCGTCATCAACGACCTGCTCAACGTCTACCTCAGCTCCCGTGCGTTCCGTGTCGGTGGTCGCGACGCCGACATCGCCGGAGTCCAAGACCTCATCCAGCCCGTCATCGAAGGCGGGTTCGCGTCCAACTCCAGCCACCTGTGCAACCTTGAGGAGTACACGGCGCAACTCATCGACGCCGCAACCACGAGTGAAGACGAGGGTCTCCGTGAGCGGCTGGAC
>NZ_BAABLV010000054.1:0-700 GCF_039544535.1 Tessaracoccus lubricantis | reverse complement strand
CCGCGCGCGGGCTGACGACTGGTGAGGTCGCGGCGCACTTCGACGACGTCTACGGAGCCAGCGTCTCAAAGGACACGATCTCGAAGATCACCGACAAGGTGATCGAGGAGATGACCGAGTGGCAGAACCGGCCACTGGACCGCGTCTACCCGGTGGTGTTCATCGACGCGATCGTCGTGAAGGTCCGGGACGGGCAGGTGCGGAACAAGCCGTTCTACGTCGCTGTCGGAGTGACCACGTCCGGGGAGCGCGACATCCTGGGCATCTGGGCCGGTGATGGCGGGGAGGGCGCGAAGTTCTGGCTGGGTGTGCTCACCGAGATCAAGAACCGCGGTGTCGAAGACGTCTGCATCGTCGTCTGCGACGGGCTCAAGGGCCTCCCCGACGCGATCAACACCACGTGGGAGCTGACGACGGTGCAGACGTGCATCATCCACCTGATCGCAACACGTTCAAGTACGCGTCGAGGAAGTACTGGGACCAGATCGCCCGCGACCTGCGGCCCGTCTACACGGCGCCGAACGAGGCCGCAGCTCGGGCGAGGTTCGAGGAGTTCGCGGAGAAGTGGTGCACCATGTATCCCGCGATCCGGCAACTCTGGGAGAACGCATGGGCGGAGTTCATCCCGTTCCTGGACTACGACGTCGAGATCCGCCGCATCATTTGCAGCACCAACGCGATCGAGTCCCTCAACGCGAGA
>NZ_BAABLV010000053.1:0-3405 GCF_039544535.1 Tessaracoccus lubricantis | reverse complement strand
ACAACCACCAAACCCACAGTCAAACCCCTATACAACCCCCTATACCCACCATCCCGACCCGGGTAGGGGTCGGGATGGTGGGTACCCTCGATCTCCCAGTAGCGTTAGCGCTATGACCAGCGTCAGCGAGAACCACGCCGCCAGACTGCTAGTAGTGCTGCAAACACTCCGGAAACGAGCTCATGCCACCGCGCGCGAAGCCACTTTGGAGGAGGTCTGGTTCTGGGCCCTGACCAGCCCAAAATCCTCAATCCGAAGCATCGACTGGAAGGGAAGCACCAGTTGGGCGTTATGGCGGCTGGGGCACTACGGCACCGGTGTGGATCCCAGATTCGAACCTCACACCGACCGCCCAGCTGTTGCAGCTCATGTCGCGGCCTACTCAGAACTCTTCCCAGCCGCGCTCGAACAAGCTACCTTGCTCGAGAAGGCAGGGTTCAGGTTCCGCTGGACTCAGGATGCCCACGACTGGGGCCAGGCGTTCTTCCCCACCCACCATGGGTTCGCCAGCACCACCATCGGCTCTGAAGAAATCATCACCAGCCAAGCTCTCAAGCATCTGAAGTCCGTGGCCGAGGCCTGGAGACAGCATGAAGCTCTCATTAGCGTCGTGCCCCAGGTCTCGGATCGGGAACTGCTGCGCGATGAGATCTACCGCGTCATCGGCTCAGTCCTCGATGACCAGACCCTGCATGCCGATCTGCAACAGCTGATAGTTCGACGCCTGCATGACATCCTCTGGGCCATAGATCACTGGATTGCTGGGGGCTCCGATGGAGTGCGAGCAGCCTGTGAACGGCTCGCCTTTGCCTACACGATCGCGGATGAAAAGACTCAGCGCCAATGGCCAACCTACGTGTGGAGCTTCATCCGAAAAGTGATGCTCGTAGCGGCAGTCGTATCCGATGTTGGCGGCTCGTACCAGACAATCACGCTGGCCAAACACCTCATCCTGGACGACAAGTAGAGCCCGGCCCGCTCAGCTGAGAAACCCGGTGGCGGCGCGGTCCGGGGACCAACCCTTTCCGCGCCTGCCACACGTCTCCCGGCCACGACATCCCTGCCGTGGGTGGTCCGAGGACGCTGGGGGCCTCTCGGCCGTCTCTCATGTTAGATCAGAAGTTGCTCTCGTAGCCACGTGGCGGCCTCTGGCCACACCAGCACACCCTCAACGGGGATCCGGTGGCGCTCAGTCTCGAGGATCGCTGTGGACGCCTCGTGGGCTTCAACAATGACGTACACCCGAGGGCGTGCCGGCAGCGCAGGCAGATCCTCCAGACCCGCTGCTGTCAGCAGCACCACTCGGGCCCCAGTCCAGCGTTGGGTGAACTCCTCGAGGTCTTCCACCCAGTCGACGCCATCCACGTCGGCGGGGCGCCAATTGTGAGAGGGGGGCATAGCCAACGGTGTCTTCGGCCGGACGGGTCCACACCCAAGGCGACAGCTCGTAGCCAGGCACTCGCATGGCCGCGGCCTTGGCCACACCGTCGACGACGCGCTGCTCATTGCTCCCGGCCCAGAGGCGAGTGTCGCGGTAGGCGTGTTGAGCCGCGTGGCAGGCCTTCAGCACATCCCGCACGTCGAGGGGGCCCTCGACGGGACGGTAACGGTGCTGCTGGGGGTCGTCGTCCCTGGCGCGCAAGAGCGCCACCGGACGGGCCGCAAGCGGCCCGCTGTGCGCAGCGGCGTAAACGCCGCTGACAAGCTTGTTTGTCGTCTGCCGGCTCCGCTGGGGGCGGTGGGGCGCCGCTAGCGGCGCCAGGGCAAGGGGTGCTGCTGTGCCCGTAAACGGGCAAGCAACGCCTTAATGTTGCCTACTTGCCCGTTTACGTTGTGTGGTTGTCTGATCATGGTGCGCGCGCTTACGCGGTGACGCCGTACAGGTGCGGCGCCCCCGCAAGTCACAGGCATCTCACTTCAGCACCTGCACAAATAAAGGCATCCTGGCGATGCCTCTTCACCCCCGACGATCTTCTCCTGCAACCTCTCGGTAAGAGCCGCCTACTCAATCTACGAGGGCCGGAGACCATCATCCAGAGGACTGATCTTCACCTATGGGAGGGGAGATAAGAAGTCCGGTTTGAACGCGTTTATAAAGTAGCCGTAATCATCGAAATCGAGGGTCAAAGGACGCATTAGGTTAAAAAGTTGCGCTCCAGTCCCTTGGAGGCGCAACTGCGAAGGGTTAATGTTAGCAACGCCCAGAATGTAGTGTCCCTGCGCATCCGTGACCAAGTCCAGCTTGATGAGCTGATATATCTCAAAGAGGACGCCGATCTGAAGGGGTTCAAGTGTCTCATCGTTCCGGAAGTCTCGAGTCCTGATCAAATTCTTCATCTGGCCGCTACCGATGATGAAGATACTCAGGAGTTGTCGGTACGTGAGCGAATCCATGAGAGACAAGATGTAGTTGGCATGGCCGGTGTCGAGGTCGTCAGTGAACACCACATTTGTATAGAAGTTGGCCAATAGCGCTACCTTGCGCTCTTCATACGCCTTTCTCGCCGCGAGAAACGCACCTTCGAGCAACTCCTCTGCCTCTGACCGCAGTTGCTTTGCCTGCCTGCGCGCTTGCGGGCGGAAGAAGGACTCGGACCGGGGTCGCTCGCCTCCATTGAGACGTGCAGCAACGCTTTCAAGGGCAAGAACGTACATCGCTCCCATACGCTTCTGCTCGGTCTGCGAGGTGAATCTCGCAGCGACATCCCCCGCTACGGCCTTCATCGCATCCTGCAAGAGTGCTCCTGCTGTTGCGCCTCCAATCGCGCCAAGAGGACCGGCGACAAACCCTCCCATGGCGGCCCCTGTCGCGATGCCTAGAGCTCCAGCACCCGACTTGATCATTCCAGTCAGGGGCGACTCCCCATCCTTATACTCACTCATGACTTCCCCTCGCTTACCGTTGGGCTCAGACTACTGCTGCGGCCACCGGTGAGGGGGTGAGGTGCTTCTGGGTGGCTACTCCTGCTCCAGAGTAGGCGTCGGAGACTCTTGGAGGATTCCGCTGCTGAGGATAGATGAGCGAATGGCGTTGAGATCGAGATGGGTCTTTGCTGCCACTGGGGGAGCACTCTTGACGCCCAGACTGAGGTCTTTAAGCAGCCTGCTCGCGAGACTCCACGCCGTGAAGAACTCTCCCGTCTGAACGTCTGCCACGGGGAGACCCAAGGCAGCAGCGATCACGAAAACAAACTGGTCCCAGCCCCACGATTGCGGCTGAAACGCGGCAACTGCGCCTGCTGGCGCAAGAATCAAACTGGACAGGATTCCGGGGTTGCCTCCCAAAGGAGCGACGAGCTCAGGCCGCACATGAGGCGGCAACGCTTCATGATTCGCCGCCATCATGATTCGACTAGCTACCTCGATGGATTTGAGCTTATAAGCCGGCAAGACCCATACGTTCAT
>NZ_BAABLV010000052.1:0-5539 GCF_039544535.1 Tessaracoccus lubricantis | reverse complement strand
GTCAAGGCGTTCCTGAAAGCGGGAGTGCTCACCACGGTGGGCACGACCGAGGGGACGATCACCGGCACCCCAGGACGTCCAATTTCTCGATCGTAGGCTCGCTGAACAGTTTGCCCGTCTGCTCGCCGAGAGCTACCGCAACAGGGCCGGACAGGTGGGCGTCACGTCCGGCGTCATCGGGGAACACGTCGAAGATCCCGAACGAGCCCGGCGGAACAGCTAGCCGCTGCCAACGGCGGCTCGCTGCGCGTGCTCTTCCTGGCGCCCTCGACCCAGCTGGTCTCGCAGACGCTGCGGGAATGGACAGCCCAATCCACACTGGATCTTCAGCCCGTAGTTGTGTGCTCGGATGCGAAGGCATCCCGCATCACCGAAGACATCTCGGTCCACGACATGGTGCTGCCTGCCACGACGGATCCCCAAGTTCTGCACGAGCGGCTGCAGCTCGGCCGCCGAGGCACGGGCTTGAAGGTGGTGTTCTCCACCGACCAGTCCATCGACGTGGTCTCCGAAGTGCAGCAGCTCGGGGCAGAGGAGTTCGACCTGATCCTGTGCGACGAGGCCCACCGCACCACCAGTCCGGCGTGCCTGCGCCTGCGCATTGGCTTTGCTCTGCTGTCGACTGAGGAACTTGTGCCCTCCGCCGTCAGGGATGTTGCCGAACTTCGTGACGTCGACATGGATCAGGGATCCAGGCTGGTCGTGCTCGTAGCGTCGGATCGGTTCACCGGTGACCCGATCAATGCGGCTGAGCCTGTTGATCCGGCAACGCACGAGGACGGCATGAACCGTCGACGCCGCGACGCCGAGCTCACCGCCGATCTGGACCGGCCCCAGCCGACGACGCCACCGCGCCTTCACGATCCGTTTCACCACCGCGGGCGGCGTCTTCGTCGGCATCGAGTGTGGCCGACTGGAACGATCAAACATCCCCGCGGACCCTTCGGTCCGAAGCCTCGCCGCCCACTTGCGCGCCGTCGGCGGCGAGGTCATGAACATCTTCGCCGCGACGGCTGACCGGCCAATCGTCTTCAACGATGAGCTTGGCCAAGCGCAGACGAGCGCGCGGAGTGAGAGCAGCATTAGCGTGGGACACGAAGGCCTCCTGTGTGAGAAAAGTGGTTCCTAGACAGCTCCACTCTCGCAACGGGAGGCCTTCACCCGTCAACAGCTCACACGCAATTCACGCAACAACGTCCCTCGACATCACACCTAGTCGGTGTCGATGCAGGCGCGGGGTTCGTGGGCGTGCGGGCGGCACCGTTGGAAGACGCCGTACTCCCGGCTGGCGAGCTGTGGGAGGCGACCGTCGCTACCCCGATTGACTAGCGTTGCTGGCCGTCTTGTGCTGACGGCTGGGTGGAGTTGAGGTTCTCGTGAGATCGGACACCGCTCAACAGGGATCGGCGCCAGCTCGTGCGGTCCGAAGTCAGAGTGCGGCAGCTCCGGCCTCAGCCACAGTCTGGTCTTCCTCGATGCTACCGGTGGACACTCCGATGGCTCCGACGATGACGCCGTCGCGGACCAGCGGAATGCCCCCGGGGAACACGACGATACGGCCACCGTGAGCGTCGTTGAGTCCGTACAGGTCGCCCGTCGGGCGCGTTGCCTCGGTGAGGTCCTTGGTCTGGGTCTGGAAAGCGATGGACGTGTACGCCTTGTTGATGGCGATGTGGATGCTGCCGATGTTCGCAGTATCCATCCGCACGTGTGCCTTGAGGTTGCCTCCGGCGTCCACGACGGCGATGTCCTGGGGCTGTCCGATCTCCTCAGCGCGCGCGATGGCGGCATCGATGACGCGGCGAGCGTCCTCAAGGGTGATGGTGTCCTGGATCTTGGGGTTCGACATGGTGTCTCCTCTTCATTGAAGGTCAGGTGTTGCGGGTGTTAGGGCAGCGCCCGGGTAGAAGGTGGAAGGTCAATCGCGGTCTACCCGGGCGCGCTCGGTACGGGACTGTGCGGCGCAGCGTGACCTACGCCGAACAGCGGAGGGCTCCTCAGAAGGTGCGGATCGGGATCTCCGCGGGAGCCTCGAGAAGTTCGCGAATCTCGTCGTCAAGCTTGACAAGCGTGATGGACGCGCCCGCCATGTCCAGCGAGGTGCAGTACTCGCCGACATAGCTACGGGTTGGGGTGATTCCCTGGGCCGCGAGCTTCTCGTGTGCGATGCCGTACAGAAGGTACAGCTCGCTGATGGGGGTGCCACCGAGACCGTTCACCATCAGCGCGACGTCATCGCCGCTGCTGTAGGGGATGTCGCTCACGATGGGCTCCAGAAGCAGGTCGACGATCTCGTTCGCCGGGACCCACTTCTGACGTGCACGGCCGGGCTCACCGTGAATACCGATGCCGACTTCGATCTCGTCGTCGCCGATCTCGAACAGCGGCTCGCCCTTGGCGGGCGGGGTGCAGGCGGTGAGCGCCACGCCCATGGTGCGAGTGACGGCGTTGACCTTCTCGCCGATCCGGACGATCTCGTCGAGGTCCTTGCCGGCCTCAGCGGCAGCGCCGACGGCCTTGATGACGAAGAAGTTGCCGGCGACGCCGCGGCGACCGATGGTGTACAGCGAGTCCTTCACCGCGACGTCGTCGTCGATGAAGAGGGTGCGCACCTTGATGCCCTCTGCGGCAGCGAGCTCTTCTGCCATTTCGAATGCCATCTTGTCGCCGGTGTAGTTGTTCACCAGCAGCAGCACACCCTTGTCGCTCTTGACGCGGCGTGCGGCCTCGACGACGAAATCGGTGGGCGGGGCGGCGAACACGTCACCGGGGCAGGCGGCGTCCAGCATGCCCTTGCCGACAATCATCACGTGTGCGGGCTCGTGGCCGGAGCCGGAGCCCTGGATGATAGAGACCTTGTCGTTGTTGGGCGCATCGGCGCGGACGATGAGGTTGTACTTCGGGTCGTACGTGAGCGTGTCGGGGTTCGCCAGGGCCAGGCCCTTCAGCATCTCCGGGACGAACGCCTTCGGGTCGTTGATGAATTTCTTCATTGTGTTCTCACTTCTTTGTGTTGGATGGGTAATGGAGGGAGGGTAAGTCGTTACCAGGCCTCGGCGACGCGCTCGCTGAGCACCGCTATCGCGATGGCGCCGGGGTCAGGGGAGCCAATGCTGCGCTCACCTGCGTAGGACGCTCGGCCGCGGTGTGCCTCGAGCTTCGCGGTCTCTTCGGCGGCGGCGCGCGCGGCCTCAGCGGCGTGCTGAGCCACGGCCTTGCCGTCCAGACCCTTACCGAGGTCCGCCTCGATGGCGTCGGTGAGCGGGACCAGAGCGTCGAGCAGCGTCTTGTCTCCCAGGGATGCGCCACCTCGCTTCATGATGCCCTCGATGGCTGAGCGGAGCATCGCGACCACATCGGCCTGGGTGATGTCGTTCTTGTCCTTCACGGAGATCGCAGCGCGCAGGAACGCGGTGCCCCAGATCGGGCCGGACGTGCCGCCGATGCGGCCGGACATCGTTGTCGCGACCTTCTGAATGAAGGTGCTGAGAACCGACCGGTCGTACTCATCCCACTCGGCGATGACGTTCTCGAACCCGCGAGCGAGCGAGTATCCGAAGTCACCGTCGCCGGCGACGGCGTCCAGGTCGCTGAAGTACTTCTCGTTGTCGACGCACGTCTGTGCGATGAGCTTGATGACGCTCTCGACGCGGGCGACGCCCGCCTGGCTGAAGGTGCTGCTCATGATGTTCCTCGGCTTCGGTTATCGGATGGTGAGGGCAGTGAGGGTGTCGAGAGTGACCTGGCCGGTCTCCTCGACGCCGCGCGGGTTGGAAAGGAAGTGTGCTGGCGTCTGCGGCTGGTCGCCCAGGCTGTCAACGACCAGTGCCGCCTCGGTGAAGTCCTCATCGGCGGTATAACTGGACACCGTCACGACGGTGGCGATCCCTGCCGCAGCCGCGGCGCGTAGCCCGTTCTGACTGTCCTCGACGACGACGGCGTCCGTTGCGTCGATTCTCAAGTCCCGCAGAGCGAGCAGGTAGATGTCCGGTGCCGGCTTCTTCGCTGGGACGACATCTCCTGCGTAGACACGGAACCAGGAGGCCGCGTCCTCGCCGACCGCATGTTCCAGCACAGCGCGCACCGATTCTTCGGCGGACGTGGATGCGACGGCGAGCAGCCATCCTGCGTCATGGGCGGCATTAACGATTCGGGCGATTCCGGGCCGCCCCGGCATCTCGCCGGCTCGAACCTTCGCCGTGTAGCGGTCAGTCTTGAACCGATGCCACTGCTTGACGAGGTCGATCTGCGCAGCCTCATCGGTGGGCAGGTTCGCCGATGCAACGAAGTCGCTGGTGAGAAGCGAGGCGAGACGCTCCTTACCGCCGCCAATTCGCACCTTCTCGGCATAGTCCTCTTCGGACCAACGCACGGGAAGATCGAAATGCGCGAAGGTGTCGTTGAACGCAGGCAGATGACCGTCGCGCTCGGTGTCTGCGAGCACTCCGTCGCAGTCGAAGATCAAGGCGCGAGTCACGGCTTGGCGGCCTTCGCCTTGGCTGCCGTGCCATCGGAGCCGAACCATTCGATGTGGTCACCGATGACGCTGGTGACAGCATCACCGATGGCAGTCACCAACTTCGGCGGATCCCAATGGTTGTTGGCGCGCGCCCAATCGAGATGCTCCGCCGATGCCTGCATGTACGCGTGCTTGACGGCTGTGGAGATGTTGATCTTGGAGACGCCATTGTCGATGAAGGCGCGGAAGTCGGCCGGCTCAAGGCCGGTTCCTCCGTGAAGAACAATTCCCTTGTCCGTGAGGTGCGCGAGTTCGCGGGCGCGCTCAGGGAGAAGGGTCGGCTTGGACGTGAACAGGCCGTGGCTCGTGCCCAACTGCGGGGCGAGCAGGTCAGCACCGGTGCGCTCCGCAATGGCTGCGAGCTGGTCGACGGTATACGCGTGGTGGGCTTCGTCGCTGCCGACTCCGTCTTCGACCCCGAGGATGTTCTCGATCTCGGATTCGACGTCGACGCCCGCTGCGTGAGCCTCCTTGACGACTTCCGTCGTCTCACGCTCTGCGTCAGCAAGATCACGGTCAGAAGCATCGAAGAGAACCGATGACCACCCGGCGGCAATGACGTCAGAGAGGACAGAACGGTCCGGGCAGTGATCCAAGTGGAGCGCGACCGGCACGGATGTGTGCCGCGTGAGCGCCTGGAAAAGGCTCGTGATGAAAGCGGTCCCCGATGTGCGAACAGTCTTTGTCGAGATCTGGACAATCAGAGGCGAGTCCTTCTCCTCGGCTGCGGCGATGACCGCGCGCATGCTGATCTCGTCGAAGACGTTCACAGCGGGAACCGCGTATCCGTGCTTCCGCGCTCCCGTCGTGAGACGACGAGTTGATACGGCCATAGTCCGATCTCACTTCCTTGTGTCAGGCTCTGCCTCAGCGAGCTCCGGCCAAAACATCTTTCGTTCCGGTCCTCTTGGTCCAGATTACATGGCTATACAACTCTATACAAGACGACGAGTTGACTCATCAGAAACCTCCGCTTGTGCGGGGTCGTTGCCTCGGGTAGAAACCTCCGGTTAGGTGTGT
>NZ_BAABLV010000051.1:0-5264 GCF_039544535.1 Tessaracoccus lubricantis | reverse complement strand
ACGCCACGCTTCTCCGCGACCGACACAACACATCCCCTTCAGATCTGTTGCACTCACCCCCTGAACTCGCGCCCCACCTGGGCCGTGACCCCATCCAATTGCTCACGGAGGTCACCGCCACCACCACCGGGGCCTGGCCGGACGACGCGGCGTGGCGCAGCGCGTGGCGGCGGGCGGTCGCCGACGAAGCCGTGCCGCCCCTGGCCGACGCAGTCGCCGAACACCTGCGACACATGCGCGGCGTGGTGGTCGACCCCGGACGCATCACCGTGACCTCGGGTGCCCGCTCGGGCCTGTCGCTGCTGCTGGCCGTCGCCGCGAGACGCTCCGGCCGCCGGGCGCGCGTGGCGGTGGAGTCGCCCGGCTTCCCCGGCCTGCGCCGCCTGCTCGAACACTCCGGAAGCGACACCGTCGCGCTCCCCGTCGGCGAGGCCGGGCCGGACCTGGCCTCGCTGGCCCGGGCCCACCGTCGCTCCCCCATCGACCTGGCGCTCGTCACGCCCAACCACCAGTACCCCGACGGCGGCGCGCTGTCGGCGCGCCACCGTCAGGCCATGATCGCCTGGGCCCGCGACGAGGGCGTGGTGCTGGTGGAGGACGACTTCGACTCCGAGCGACGACACCTCGGCCCCCCGCTGCCGACGCTCTGGAGCCTCGACCCCACCGTCGTCGCGCACCTGGGCACGTTCGCCGCGGTCATCGGCCGCGGCGTCGGCACCGGCTACCTCGTCGCCCCACCCGCATGGCAGGACGAGGTCGACGAAGCGGCCGACGCCACCGGCGCCGCGCCCCCACTGCTGCTGCAGCGCGCCGTCGCCGCCTACCTCGCCGACGGCGGCCTCCGCAGGCGACTCGCGCGCGCCCGCCGTCGCGCCACCTCAGCGGAGCGCGAGTTGACGTTCCGCTGACTCAGCCGACGATCTGGAACTGGATGCCCTGGTCGTCCTCGACGGTGGCGATCCTCCCGTACGGCGACTCCATGGGCCCGTCCACCAGCCGCCCACCCAGCTCGCGGATGCGTTCGATGGCGGCGTCGGTCTCGTCGACGGAGAAGTAGACCCGCCAGTAACTGGTGGGCACCTTCGAGGGGATGAACGGCGACGCGTCGCACACGCCGGCGACCGCGTCGTCGCCGCCGCCGTTGGTGGAGTACTGGTATTCGACGCCCTGCTCGCCCATCGGCTGCACGTCCCACTCGAACACCTCGCGGTAGAACCGCAGCGCCTCGTCGTAGTTGCCGGTCATCAGTTCGAACCAGACCGGCGCACCGGGCCGGTCCGTCGCCTGGATCCGGACGGTGTCGCTCTGCCACGCGCCGAGTGCCGCGCCCGTGGAGTCGCTCAGGAACGCCATCGACCCCTGGTCGCCGACCTCCATCGGCTCCACGTGGATCTCACCACCGGCCTGCTTGGCGCGCTCCGCCAGCGTCCGGATGTCCTTGGTGCCGAGGTAGACGCACCACGACGGCACCCCCATGCCGTCCTGCGAGCGCATCGCGCCGCCCACCACGTCGTCGCCGAGCATGATCATGTGGTAGCCGCCGTACTCCTCACCGGAGTTGTGCAGCTGCCAGCCGAACAGGCCTCCGTAGAAGGCCTTGGCCTGTTCGAGGTCTGGTGCGTAGAGCTCCACCCAGACGGGCGCTCCCTGTGGTCGATCGGTCATCGTTGGCCTCCTCACCTGAGCCGGTGTGGCTCTGTCAGGAGCCTAGGCCGACGGGGTGTGCACGTCCAGAGGTGAGTGACGCTCGACGAGGACCCGGCGCCCCTCGAACGCGCGGCCGAGCGTCGCCTGGTCTGCGTATTCCAGGTCACCGCCGACCGGCAGGCCCGAGGCGGGGCGGGTCACCCGCACGCCGAAGTCTGCCAGCATGCGGCTGAGGTAGGAGGCCGTCGCCTCGCCCTGGGTGTCGGGGTCTGTGGCGAGGATGACCTCCTGCACCGCGCCGTCGGCGAGCCGCTGGAACAGTTCGCGGGTGCGCAGGTCACCGGGGCCGCGGCCCTCGATGGGTGAGATCGAGCCGCCCAGCACGTGGTAGAGGCCGCGGAACTCGTTGGTGCGCTCGATGGCCACGACGTCCTTCGACTCCTCGACGACACACAACTGCGAGTGGTCCCGCCTGGGGTCTCGGCAGATGCGGCAGCGTTCCTCCTGCGAGACGTTGAAGCACACCTCGCAGAACCGCGCCTGCTCCTTGACCTTGCGCAGCGTGTCGGCGAGCGCGAAGACGTCCTCCTCAGGGGCGTCGAGGAGGTGGAACGCGATGCGCTGCGCGCTGCGCGGACCGATGCCCGGCAGCCGGCTCAGCTCATCGATCAGTTCCTGGATGGCGCCTTCGTACACTCAGCCTCCGAAACCGGGCATCCCGGGCATGCTGGGCAGCTCCGGGAGCGTGGCGGCGGTGGCGGCGTCGACCTCGGCCTTGGCGGCGCGGAACGCTGCGACGACGAGGGCCTGGAGCGTCTCGATGTCGTCCGGGTCCACTGCCGCGGGCTGGATCTCGACCTCCTGCATCTCGCCCTTGCCGCTCAGCGTGACGCTGACCAAGCCACCGCCGGCCGTGCCGGTGAACGACTGCTGGCCCAGTTCCTCCTGGGCGGCCGCCAGGTCCGTCTGCAGCTTCTGCGCCTGCTGCATCAGCGCGTTGAGGTCAAAGTCACCAAACATCTCTCACTCCTGAGTGGGGTACCTGTCAAGCATAGAAGGCTGGGCCGGGGCGGCCAGCCTCAGTCGTCGTCGGCGTCGCGCACGGAGATGACCTCGGCGCCGAACGCGTTGCTCAGCAACTCCTCGGCGTTGTGGCCGGCGTCAAGCACCGCGTCGTCCGCGGAGACCTGCTCCGACGGCGGGGGCGGCTCCATCCGACGCTGCTGCTGCGGCTCGGGTTGCGGTTCCGGCTCGGGCTGCACGACGGGGGCGCCCTGCGGGCGTTGTTCGGGACGGGCCTCCTGCTCCCCGCTGGCCAGCACCGACTGGATCCGTAGTTCGACGCCGATCACCTCGATGAGCGCGTCCGCCAACACGTCGGCGCTGCCGCCGGACCCGAAGTTCTCCCGCGGGCCGGGTGAGTCGAAGCCGAGCACCAGGGCGCCGTCTGCCACGTCCACCACCTGGGCGTGGTTGCTCAGCAGCATGAACGTGAAGCGACGGCGGCGCTTGACCTCGTCCAGCACGTTGGGCCAGACGCGGCGCAGTTCGGCGGCGCTGAGCTGCGCGGGTGCACCGGGCCGCTGCTGGGGTGCGGGCTGCTGCGGTGCCGGACGCTGGGCGGGCTGCTCGGGCGCCGGGCGCTGCGCCGGCTGCTCAGGCGTGGGCCGCTGCTGTTGCTGCGCGGCGGGCTCGGACGCGACGGCGCCCGGCCCCCGCGGCGGCTCGCCCGGGGCACGGCGCTGCGTCGGCGCCGCGAGTGCCGCGGCCGGCGCGGGAGCAGCCTCGTGAGCCGGAGCGGCGGGGGCCTCCGGCGCCGGGGCCTGGGCGGGGCGTTGGCGTTCATGCTCTGCGGCACGCGGGCGCTCCGGCTGGCGCGGGCGGGCGGCGCCGGTGTCCTGCCAGTCCTCGACGGGGGCCTCACCGCTGCCCATCATGCCGACGCGGCGCTCGAGCCGATCCATGCGCGCGTGGAGGCCCCGCTCATCGGCATCAGCGCCGGGCAGCAGGACGCGGGCGCACATCAGTTCGAGGTGGAGCCGGGGCGCCGTCGTGCCCCGCATCTCGGTGAGGCCGGTGGCGATCACCTCGGCGGCACGGGTCAGTTCCCCGGAACCCATCCCGGCCACCTGCGTGGCCAGGCGTTGCGCCTGGTCTGCCGCCACGTCGAGCAGGCCGTTGGTGGCGGCCTCGGGGACGGCCGCGAGGATCACCAGGTCCCGTAGTCTGCGCAGCAGGTCCTCCGCGAAGCGACGCGGGTCCTGGCCCACCTCGATCACCTTGTCGATGGTGCGGAACACGCCGGCCGAGTCACCGGCGGCGAAGGCATCCATGATCTCGTCGAGCAGCGCGTCGGGCGTGTAGCCCAGCAGCGCCGCGGCCTGCTCGTAGCTCACGCCCTCGTCGCCCGCGCCGCCCAGCAGCTGGTCGAGCACCGACAGCGAGTCACGCACCGAGCCGGCTCCGGCGCGGACCACCAACGGCAGCGCGCTGCGGTCCACCGCGACGCCCTCGGCGTCGCAGATGCTGGCCAGGTAGTCGCCGAGCACCTTGGGCGGCACCAGCCGGAACGGGTAGTGGTGCGTGCGGGAGCGGATGGTGCCGATGACCTTCTCCGGCTCCGTGGTGGCGAAGATGAACTTGGCGTGCGGGGGCGGCTCCTCGACGAGCTTGAGCAGCGCGTTGAAGCCCGCCGTCGTGACCATGTGGGCCTCGTCGACGATGTAGATCTTGTAGCGGCTGGCCACGGGCGCGAAGTAGGCGCGCTCGCGCAGGTCACGCGCGTCGTCGACGCCGCCGTGCGAGGCCGCGTCGATCTCGATCACGTCGATCGAGCCGGGGCCGCCGCGGGCGAGGTCGACGCAGGAGCGGCACACGCCGCACGGCGTGGCGGTGGGGCCCTGCTCGCAGTTGAGGCAGCGGGCCAGGATGCGCGCGGAGGTGGTCTTGCCGCAGCCGCGGGGGCCCGAGAACAGGTAGGCGTGGTTGACCCGGTTGTTCTGCAGCGCGCGCTGCAGCGGCACCGTGACGTGCTCCTGGCCGATCACGTCCGCGAACGAATCCGGCCGGTAGCGGCGGTACAGCGCCAGCGGCGCCGCGGGGGCCTCGATGCGCGGTGAGTGGTCGAGCTTCGACGGGGGCACGGGCGCGCCGGCGGGCTCGCTGACCAGCTCCTCGACGGCAGGCTCCTCCTCCGCGAACAGGCCGGGGCCGGTCTGCTCGAAGGGCTCCGCGGCAGGCTCGTCGTCGAAGAGGCCGGGCCCGTCCATCGGCTCGAACCCGGGCTGGTCCGCAGAGCCGTACCCCTCGTCGATCAGCGGGGCGTACTCGTCGTCCTCGATGTACTCGTCGTCCACGGTCCCCACCCTATTGCAGCCCCAAGACAGTTCGTGAGCCGTGCTCCGGCAAAGAAAAAGGGCCCCTCGCGCACCCGGAAGAGCTCACTTACCCTTGCTGCCTTCCGACCCTGGGGGAGTTGGGCGAGATACCGCCGCGCGAGGAACCTTGGATCACTCTACCCCATCGTCGGAGCCGGTTCACATCGCCGAGTTGACTCATCAGAAACCTCCGCTTGTGCGGGGTCGTTGCCTCGGGTAGAAACCTCCGGTTAGGTGTGT
>NZ_BAABLV010000050.1:0-6571 GCF_039544535.1 Tessaracoccus lubricantis | reverse complement strand
CCCCCTTCACCCCGCCGACACGCCCGCCATCGGATCCCCGCTCACCCCACGCTCAGGTACGAAGAGCCGGATAAAGAGATATCCGATCGCGTGAATTCCTTGAAGGAACTCCTTGCCGAAGCCGCTTTGGCTGTCACGTACAGCCGCCACAGCTCCAATCAGGACGAATACCATCATCACATAAATGACGATTTCTCCGAGAACTGCCATAATTGTTGCCTTACCTGCTAGGGGAAATATGTCGACGATTTTGCTTCATCGCCTGGAAGCCGGCCCGTCGTGTACGAGTCCACGTTGACTGGTACAGGCCGAGTTTCGGGTCAGCGCGTCAGCCCCCGTTTCTGAGCTGTTCCTAGCTCAGAAACGGGGCAAGCGACCACCCATACGGGATTGGGAAGTCCCGTTTGGTGA
Source organism: Tessaracoccus lubricantis (assembly GCF_039544535.1). NCBI lineage: Bacteria > Bacillati > Actinomycetota > Actinomycetes > Propionibacteriales > Propionibacteriaceae > Tessaracoccus > Tessaracoccus lubricantis. The sequence continues at coordinate 6,160 of NZ_BAABLV010000050.1, read as the reverse complement.
CCCCTGGGCTCACCGCCGGTTGCGTGCCCGGGACGTCATTCGACCCAGTGCGAATGCCCCGCCCAACATGACACCAGCGAGGATGACGTACTTCATATCGGTGGGTTCAAGAGTGACCTCTGAACTCCAGGCGCCCATCGATACGTCGAAAACAGGCCTTCCTTCTCGAAGCCGAACACCCTTAACGTCCACTCCAAAACGCCCAACTGGTGATAGTACCTTCATTGATTTCTCCTTGAACTCAAACTATTGCCACTGAGATTCTTCAATACCTCGCGGAATGCTCCATTTGCCGCATCCACTGCGCCTCGCTCTGTTTTTGGATCATCTGTTGAAAAACAGTCGACGACATCGCCACGCGCGTTTAGGGCATTCTCAATATTCCGCATGGGGACCCGGCCAGATGCAAGCACCACCGCGTCCGTGGGGAGTCTGACTGTCACGCCATCATGAATGATCGTGGCCCCGGTAACTCGAGGGAAGCCGTGAACAGACTCCAAGGAGGCATTCCAGTAGGTGTAGGTGCCCGGGAACGGGGTAGAGCCGATGCCACTCCGTAGAGAGACGACGCGTGATGCGCCGCTCCGCAGCAGATGGGTACAGAGGTGCTTTGCAAGATAGCCATCCCCCAGCACGACTGGGTTTCGTCCTGGCAACACCCCAGAATCCAGATAATGATGAACCACCGAACCAGGCAGGACGCCCGCGCCTCGATCCCCCTGAATGCCGAGTTCGGCCCGAGTTGCCGGTCGCGTCCCCGACGCGAGCACCAACTGGTCCAACTGATGCTGCCGAGCTCCTTCTGGACCCAAGGTGCTGAGCACACCGTTACTGAACTCAGCAGCTAGAGTTCCCAGATTCCAAGAGACCCCGGCTCGCGTGGCCTCACGTGCCAACTGCACCGTTTCGGGTTCAGGCTCCTGCCCCCCGGGCTCCGGCAGCCGATCAATGCACAGGACGCTCTCCCCGTTTTTGGCAAGAAGCGTTGCGACCCGGAGGCCCGATCTCCCCATCCCGACTACCGCGATGCTAGCCATTTCGGGCCACACCCACTCCGATTGATGAACCCGGTTCGTGCATCGGGGTCTCCCAAGCATCACCTTCCCGGTAAAGGGAAGTAATGAACGCAACCCCAGAGAGACATGCGGAGCCTTGACAACGGCCCCAAGATGCGTGTGTTCGGCGCGCCACCCCACCGATCGTCTTGGCGGGAAGCGGGTCCCGGAGGGCCTGGTGAATATCGAGCGCAGTGACCTTCTCGCACGCACAAATGACAGTACGTCCCAGCGGATCAGACGCTTGCCTTGCCCAGTCATTATCCCACCACAACGGGCGCACAAAGTTGAGCTCCTCGTAAGCATCGCGTTTGCGATTTGAGCTCAATCCAGCATCTACCAGCAGGTCGCGAACGAACGTCCCCATCGCTGGGGAGGACGACACGCCGGTCGACCGAATGCCTGCTACCTGAAGGAGGTTCTCAGACCCCTTGGCCCAACCCACGCGATAAGTGGGGTCACTGTGCGGACGGAGACCCGCAAACGCCTTGATCGCAAAATTGGTGTCGATCGTGGGCATTAGCACCCGACAGCGCTCAACCACCTCTTCGATTCCACTACGGGTTGTAGACCGGTCCTGCTTGTCCTCCAGGTCTTCAGCATCTGGACCGATCAGAACTGACCCGTGGGCCGTTGGAATGACCATGGGCCCGTGGCCCATCTTCGTCGGCATGCCCGTGAGGATGGAGGGCACGTTCGCTCCAAATTCGCGATCAAGAAGAACCCATTGTCCGCGTCGTGCTGTGACGGGGAACTGATCTCCGTGAAGCGCCCCAGAAACCTCATCTCCGGAGACGCCAGCGGCATTGACCACAAACCTAGGTCGGTACCGTCGCCTCGTAGTAATGACCTCTTGGACCCGATTGTCTCGCACGGTGGAGGAGATGACCGATTCACCTAGAAAGAACCTCACCCCATTGCGCTCCGCCAACTCTGCATACGCGACCGGCAGTCGGACCGAGTCGACAACCCCCTCCGCAGGAACAAAGAGTCCCGCCTTGGCTTCTGGGGATGCATGGGGAGCGACCCGGTGCAACTCGGCACCAGTCACGATCTCAGCCGCGACTTCGTTGCTCTCAGCCTTTTCCAACAGGGCCGGGAGACCTTTGACATCGTCCTCAGAAAAGGCCAAGAGCGTAAGGCCAGTTCGTCGGAACCTCACACCCAGTTGCTCACAGAGACGCTCCCACTGAGGGGACGATGCCTTGACAAGGTCTGCCTCCAGGGTTCCCGGCTTCATAGACCACCCTGCATTGGTGATCCCACTGTTAGCGCGAGAGGCTTCCTCGCCGACGTCATGGCGACGCTCAACAACGGCAACCCGAATGTCCAGATAGGACAGCGCCATGGCAATGGAGGTTCCCATGACGCCAGCCCCGATGATAAGAACATCAGGTTGCTCGGCGGCCACCTCATTCACATCTGACATAATCAGCTCTTTCCGACTAGCTAAATGACGTCATCCCCGACGTCTGGATGCGCCGAAGCTAGTTCGTGGGCCCATCGGGAGTCAACGGGTAGCCAGAAGATCGAGTCCTTCGATATCGGAAATTGCTGTGCGAGCGAGAGGGAACATCGGGATCCACTATCTTTGGAGTGGTCACGACCTCGGGTGGTTCCACTCCCCGAACGGACTTGGGCAGCCCGCGCACCAGTCGCATCGAGAAAATAGATAGGATGGCTCGTCGGCTGTTTCATGGATGACGGTGCCGACGGCTACCTCCAGGAGCGCCCATGGCCAATCTTCTTGAAATCTGGACCACCACCCGACTTAGGCTCATGGTTGAACTCGAGCGTTGCGGCTCACTCTCCCAAGCCGCAGAGAAAGTGGGGCTCAGCCAACCTAGCGCGAGCGAGCACATCCGCATCATTAACAGAGCTGCCGGTGAGCCAGTGGTGGTGCGCAATGGACGGACGCTGGCCCTGTCTCCTGCCGGGAGAATGGTTGCGGCCTACGCCGCACACGCGCTGAGCAACCTCGTTGCCGGCGAATCTGCGCTAGCTGCGCGGATTGGACTACGAGCCGGAAGCCTCCGATTGGCCGCTTCGTCCGTTCCTGGTACGTATATTGTCCCAGACGTTCTTGTGTCCTTTCAGGAGGAGGCACCTGACGTGTCCATCGAGTTCTCCGTGGGCTCAACGGCAGAAGTTAGACAATGGATCCTGTCTGGGAGGGCATCTTGCGCGGTCACCTGCGGTGACATCGCCGACGATCGTCTCAAAGTGAGCCCAGTTGGCCCGGACGACATCAAGGCAGTTGCTCAGCCGGGGCTCTTGGCATTGACCTCCATGGGGCAGGCCCATCCCTCCCAATTGGACAAACAGACACTCCTCGTACAGGAATTCGGTTCAAGCACACGCAACTACGCTCAGCAGATCCTAGAAGGCACCACCTATCGTTTTCGACGGGTGTGGGAGTTAGGGTCTGTAGACGCTGTCAAGCGCGCCGCGAGACAGGGCAGCGGGATCGCATTCCTCTCCACCCATACTGTTGTTGAGGAACGGCGCAGGGGCGAACTGATCACCTTCGATGTACTCGGTGTGCCAAAGCCCAGTCGTCGCGTTAACGTTGTACGCGCAACGGGATCGCCGGAGAACCCAGCAGAAAGGTTCTTCGAGTCCCTGCTGCGAGCCCAACTCAGCGCCCACACCCAAGATGGCTCCAGGGCCCTGAACGGCTCTGCAACCATTCCGCCGATAGGTACGAGTACCGCTCAGGGATGAAGTGCCACACACCTCTTGCATTCTCGGATTCAGCCCAGGATTACGCAGCAGATGACACTGCCTTGGGGACGTGGGTCACCATGCTCACGGCGGAGCCTGCGTCGACAAAGTGGCCCAGAATCTGCGACAGCACCCGGGTCAGATCGCGCCGGTCGATGCAATCGAATATCTGCGAACCCCATCGGGCCCTGAGTCGAACATGCCTCCGGCCGAAGAAGAGCAGTTCTCCCAGGGCGCAGGCCAAGGACAAGGTATGAAACGCCGCCTAAGGCAGGCGTCTGATTGCGCCTCGGTTGGCCCCTCACGTCGGGGGTAGGTGGGGGTATGCGAAGGGGGTACGCGAGAACGTCGGCGTACCCCCACGTGTACAGGTCCCAATCCGAAGTGCCTTGGGCATCGAACGGCTGCGTGATAAGGTTACCTTATGTTACTGGCGCAGGAGTACCGCGCAGCTCGCCGGGTTGAGGACATGGCCCGCCTTCGGCGGGTCTTGGCGATCCGCGCCATGGGGGCAATCGGACTCAGCCAACGAGAGATGGCGGAGCAGCTTGGCATCAGCCAGCCAGCCGTCAGCCAGCAGCTCAAGAACGCGCCCGATCTGGTCACCGTCGATCCTGAACAGCTCCTCGAGGCAGCCGCACCCATCCTCAAGTCGCTGGCGCTGGGATCCGGCTACACAGATTTGGCCGTGTTTGGTTCCGTCGCCCGCGGCGAGGCGCGTCCCGACTCCGACATCGATCTTCTCGTCAAAGCACCTCCCGGTACATCCTCATTCGACTTCGTCGAGTTCAAGCTTCTCTTGGAGCAGGTGCTTGGTCGAACGGTGGACCTGGTGGAGTATGGCGGACTCAAGCCGCACCTTGATGACGACATCCGACGCGATGCGGTCATGCTGTGATGGACCTGAGTGCCGCCAAGGAACTCATCCACATCCAAGGATGGTTAGAGCGCGTCGAGGCAAGGATGCCTACGTCGCGGATCCCTTGCTTCAGGAAGCCGGAGACTCTCTCATGATGAAGGTCGGGGAGGCCGCCAATCGGCTCGCCAAACTCGAGGTCCTCCCTCCTAAAGGAGTCCGCTGGGCAATAGCGATTGCCAACAGAGACTTCCTCATCCACCAGTACGACGACATCAACCGGGACATCAGGCTCAGAAGGCTATCCGGCACCGGGCTGCAGACTGAGGGCCTGACTGCGCTCTCGGGAGACACCTCTCCATGCCACAAGCCTTGTCGTTCGGAAAGGCCAGTGGCCATGAACGGCTGACGACGCGCGTTGAGCGTCACGGAAGCCTTAGGCAGGGGACGGCGGAGAGCACGGTGAGGCATGCCCAGACGATCAGCGCTGGGCCCAGTCCCGCCATGGAACCGAGGATGCCGACGGCCATGGAGGTGATGGGCATCACACCCAGGACCATGCTTCGCTGGGCACCCATCAGGGTGCCGAGCTGTTCCGGCGGGCTGTGGCGTGCCGGGAGGTCGGACCCAGCCACCATCGCGATGGAAGTCCCGCCTGCGGCAAGAACCGCTTGGACGCCGAGCCATGCCTCAGGTGGCCCCGGAAGGACGTTCCCCAGAGTGCTCGCGACAAGCGCGACTCCCGCAGCCATGCCGGCGGAAACCAACAAGCGCGTCCTGCGCAGACCTAATCTCTGCACCAGGGGCGATGCGACGGCGGCACCCAGGATCCCGGAGACAGCACCGACCCCTCCAATCATGGCGAAGGCGGTCGGGCTCAACCCCAGATCACGGATGGCCAGCACCGGCATCGTGGTGTTCGCAGCCATGGCTCCCGCGTTGGTCAAGACGTTGGCCAGGGTGATGTTCCACAACACCGGAGTGGTGCGGAGATGCGTGAACCCGGCTCGGGCCTGGGCCCAAGCCGACGAACGGATGGGCTCAGGCAAAGCGGAACGGCTGAGCCGGATGCCTCGCTGGGCAAACAGGGACCCGAGGTACATCACCGCACCAGCTAGCCATGCCATCGGTAGCGCCACGACACTCAACAAACCTGCGAGAATCAGAGGCCCGGCGGCATGGCCAACTTGGGAGAAGCTCTGCACGCGGCCGAAGGTCGCGCGGATGTGGTCGGACTCGACGAGTCGAGGCACGGCGAGACCCTGGCCCGCGGTGAAGGCCACATCAGCAACACCGAGAACGGCCGCCGCCATGATGAGGATGACCAGCCCTGTCGCCCCGTGCAGCACGCCTATGAGCCAGGCCGCGACCGCCCCGAGCAGCACAAGGACCCGAAGGGCCGTTCCAGCCGTCATGAAGCCGACCGGAGCACCACGCCGATCTGCCAGTAACCGGCTCTTCCCAATTGAGGGTGTAGGGGTGGCGCGGCGTGGCGGCTGGCTATAGGGGTCGAGGCCTCCCGATG
>NZ_BAABLV010000049.1:0-2143 GCF_039544535.1 Tessaracoccus lubricantis | reverse complement strand
TTGGCCCCGTGTTCAGGTCGGGCCCCGACAGCCCGGCTGGCAGCTCTCAAGCCGCCTCATGAAAGACGGAGGCTAAGGAGTTCGACAGATTGGCCGCGCTCTGCTGGCCCTTCCACGAGGCCGTCATTCGTACCCTCGGCGTGAAGGTCGTCGTCTGCTTCGGCAAGAGTGCCGGCGAGTTCGTCCGTCGGCAGTACGGCGCCCATCACGAGATCGACCATTTCACTGAGCGGAACAACCGCGGTTGGCGGAGCACGACACATCGTGCTCCTGGGGGACTGAAGATCGTCACCGTGACTCATCCGTCGCGTGCCGACTGGCGCAACCCGTTGGCCGATGTCTCACCACTGGTGGCGCGAGCACTCGAGGACGGCCAGAAGCTGTCCTGATTCATTTCCACGGTGAAGGCTTGCCATCGGCGGTCAAGTCCCTTGACGTGGTGTAACCGCTGATTCTTCGGGTCGGGTGGTCAGAAGGGTGGTTGGCCGGGTTCGGGGGTGGTTGGACTGGCGCCTTCCCGCCAGCCGCTGTTGGGGTCGAGGAAGTCTTCGGGCCAGGGGGCGGGGAGAGGGTCTGTCAAGTTTTCGGTGTATCTCATGGTTGTTTGACTCTCAGTATCGGCGGCCGGCGGAGAGCCGTCCGTCGAAGGTGATCTCGAACGCGTTGAGGGCGCCCTTCCAGCGCTGTGTCCAACGTGCTCGTCCCTTGCCTGTGGGGTCCAGCGCCATCACAGCGAGGTAGACGCACTTGAGTGCGGCCTGCTCGTTGGGGAAGTGCCCGCGGGCCTTGACGGCCTTGCGGATCCTGGCGTTGACCGACTCGATCGCGTTGGTGGTGCACACGATCCGGCGGATCTCTTTGTCGAACTGCAGGAATGGCACGAACTCCGGCCACGCGTTCTCCCACAAACGCACGATCGCCGGGTACTTAGCGCCCCATACTTCGGTGAACTCCAGGAACCGGTCCTCGGCCGCGGCGACGGTGTCGGCGGTGTAGATCGGCCGCAGCGCGCGGGCCAGCTTGTCCCAGTCCTGCCTTGCCGCGTAACGGAACGACCCGCGAATCAGGTGCACCACGCAGGTCTGCACGATCGTTTGCGGCCACACGTTGCCCACCGACTCGGGCAACCCCTTCAGTCCGTCGCACACCAGCATCAACACGTCGGCGACGCCGCGGTTCTTGATCTCGGTCAACACCTGCTGCCAGTACTTCGCGCCCTCGCCGCCGTCCCCGGCCCACAGCCCGAGGATGTCGCGGTTCCCCTCGACAGTGACCGCCAACGCGACGTAGATCGGCCGGTTCGCGACCTGCCCGTCGCGGACCTTCACATGAATCGCGTCGATGAACACCACCGGATACACCGGGTCCAGTGGTCGGTTCTGCCACTCGCCCATCGAGTCCAGGACCTTGTCGGTGATCGTCGAGATCGTGGTCTTCGACACCTCAGAGCCATAAACATCGGCCAGATGCGCCGCGATGTCGCCATGGGTCAGCCCGCGAGCCGACAGCGACAACACCACGTCCTCGATCGCCCCCAAACGCCGTTGCCGCTTCGCCACCACGACCGGCTCAAACGACCCGGCCCGATCCCGAGGCACAGCGATCTCGACCGGGCCGGCCTTCGTCAGCACCGTCTTCGACCGCGTCCCGTTACGAGCGTTGTCGCTGCCCTCGACCCGCTCGTGCTTGTCATAGCCCAGATGCGCGGTCATCTCGCCCTCCAGGGCCGACTCCAGGACCAGTTTCGTCAGCTGAGCCAGCAGCCCGCCCTCGCCCTCCACGGACAGCCCCAGCCGCTGCGCGTCGCCCACAAGCTGCGCCACCAAATCCTTGTCCACCAGCGGGGGCGTTCCCGTCGACGTCACCTGGTCCTCGACCTCCATCACGACCGCCTCAGCGACCGGCTCAACCTGCATCCTCATCGGGTACCTCCTACATCGGAGTTACACCGGAAAACGTACAGTCCCGGGATAGGTGCGTTGCCTGCCGAAGGGTGTGGGTGGGGCGGAGCCGCCGTAGTACTCCGAGGCCGGGAAAGCCGGTCACATGGGGAAGGGCGGCAGTGAGAGACAGCAGAAGAAGGTGAATGTAATGTCCGAAGACGCGCCGGTGAATGTCGGCGCCTCCGGATGGCCCAGCGATG
>NZ_BAABLV010000048.1:0-4636 GCF_039544535.1 Tessaracoccus lubricantis | reverse complement strand
CTCCGCAACGGGACCTACTACCAGCCAAGACCAGCCGTCGCAGCTTGACAGACACCATAGGGACACCCCCCCGACGCCGGGCACGAATCACCAGGCAACCAACCCCCGGCGCCGCGCTGGACCCGACGGAACGAGACCAGTGGGCCGGTCGCTTCGGTGTCGCCGCCACCCAGATCGATCACGACTTCGCCGTCTCACACCTGCTCGCAGCACTCAGCCCCCTTGCGGACCGGTTCGTCTTCTACGGCGGCACCGCACTCAGCCGCACCTTCCTCCCCGATCTACGACTCTCCGAGGACATCGACCTGCTCAGCATCGGCGCCAGACGCGACGTCGCACCGCTCCTAGACCAGGCACTCCGCGACTACATGGAACCCAGATTCGGCGAACTGAGCGCCCACCCGTGGCTGGCCAACGCGACGCGAGACCCAGGCGTGCGTCCTGCACGTCGGCCGAGTCGACGTACGGCTCCAGCTCATCGACGGCCGCGACTATCCCGACTGGCCCACCCAGAACTCCGCCATCGAGCAGCGCTACACCGGCATACCCGAGGTCGTCCTGCGCACCTACACGGCGCCAGCCTTCGTCGGCGCGAAGACCTCCGCATGGATCGAGACCACCCGCAACGCGCCCCGCGACCTCTACGACCTCTGGGCACTCGCCCACGCCGGCCACATCGACACCGACGCCGCCCACCTCTACCGCAGACACGGCCCCACCGGCGGCTACCCCGAACGAAGCCTGCTCCCCGCCGCGCCGCCTTCAGAACAGGAATGGCAGGACGCACTCAGCCACCAGTGCATCCCCCAAGTCACCGCCACCGACGCCTACGAAACAGTCGTCTCAACCTGGGCACGAGCCGTCACCGCCGCGAAGTCGCGATGACCGCCGAAGCCGGAAGGATCGAGACACGACGAGCTCCACTTCGGGCGACAAGATGACCACTTCGTGAGATTGCCCCACCGGTGCCCCAAATTGACCAGTTCATAGCGCGCAAACATATAACATACCTTGTAAACACCTAGTTGCCACGACACTTGCCTCAGGTTCGAGTCCTGTCGCCCCGACCATCGTTCGCCCTAGTCAGACGTCAGTTGCGGCATGGGAACGACGTCTCGTGCAATATGCGTGCAATAGCGATTCACGCAAGACCCGCGAGACCTCGTCCTTCGGGTCGCCCCTTCGCGCCGAGCGAGGCGCCTGTTTGCGTCCGTCAGGAGCCGGTGATCCCCGGCGCGGAGAGCGGCGAGTTGCCCCGCGAGCTCTCCCACCGTTTCCCTGGTCGCGCGGCTGATGTGCGAGGCCAAAGTCGTCGAGCCGTCACCGTCGAGGATGTCGACCAACCGTTCCAGGGATGCAGGCTCCCAGTCAGCGTGCAGCTGTCGGCCCGCCCGGTAGGGGCCCACGAGGTAATCCTGGTACTCCCAACGCTGGAGCGCTTCTACGTCATCCCAGAGCGCTTCGCCGTGGGGAGCGTAGCGGGTGGCCTGCAGCAGCGGGCCGAGATCGCGCGCATCCTTGTTCGGTTCACCGACATGTCTATAGTGCCAAGCCACCAGCTTGAGGCCGATCATCGAGCTCAGCGTCGGCACCTTGACCGCCGTGCTGCCTAAGGTCACCGTTCGGCTGTGGCGGCGGCCTCCGCCATGCCCGTGATGTCGAGAGTGAGGCCTTCGGCGGGCTCGACGACCCCGCCGGGCGCGACCCGGGGACCGTAGGGAATCACGCGGCATCCCCTGCATTGGGCTCAACGGCGGACCCCAGTTCACGCAGAGCGAGGCGTTCTCCTTCCAGATCGCCACGGACGACCAGGAGGAGACCGACCGCTACTGGAACGCCATCGTCGGCAACGGCGGGCAGGAGAGCGCCTGCGGCTGGTGCAAGGACCGCTGGGGTGTGTCCTGGCAGATCACGCCCAGAGCGCTCACCGACGCCATGGAATCAGCCGATTCAGGGGTGCGGGAGCGCGCGTTCGCCGCGATGCTCACGATGCAGAAGATCGACGTGGCCGAGATCGAGCGGGCCGTGGCAGGGGCCTGAATGCCTCAGCGATCTGTCGAGCGCTCGTTCTCCAGCCGCAACTCCCTGCCCCGCGTGACGAGCTTGGTGTGCCTGTCCGCGAGCTTCTCCGACGCGCGGGTGTCGCGTGGGGGCAACTTGATCGTCTCCTCCGCCTCGATGCCACCCTGGAGTTGCCTCCCCCGCTCGATCTCCGCGTCGACCTCTGCGCCGAACAGCAGCACGTTGTTGACGATCCACAGCCCCAGCAGCAGGACGATGAACGAGCCGATGATGCCGTAGGTGGCGTTGTAGGACGCGAAGTTGGAGACGTAGATCGAGAACGCGACCACCGCGACGGCGGCCACCACGAGGGCCAGCACGGCGCCGATGCTGATCCAGCGGAACCTCGGCTGCTTAACGTTGGGGGTGAAGTAGTACAGCATCGCGATGACCAGCACCGCCAACGCCACGATCACCGGCCACTTCGCGATGTTCCACACCAGAACCGCCGTGTCGCCGAGGCCGATCAGGTCGCCCACCGACTGCGCAAGGTCCCCTGACAGGACCATGGCGAAGACGATCACGGCCAGGATGACCACCAGCACGAGGGTCAAAAGCAGCATCTGTGGCTTGTGTTTCCAGAAGGGCCGGCCCTCCTCCACCTCATAGATCCTGTTCATCGCCCGCGAGAAGGCACCCACGTACCCGGAGGCCGCCCACAGCGCCAGGACGAGACCGGTCACCAGCGCCAGGCCGGCGCCCGTCTGCTCAGCCAGCCCGCTGACGGTGTCCCCCAACAGGCCGGCGAGTTCCTCTGGGGCGTACTGATCTATGAGGGTTCTGATGCCCTGCGCCGATTGCTCGCCTTGGCCGAAGACGCCCAGTAGCGAGACCAGTGCCAGGAGCATCGGGAACATCGAGAGGACGGCGAAGTACGTGAGGCTCGCCGCAAGGTCGGTCACGTGGTCCTTCGAGAACTCCGACAGTGACCGCTTGAAGGCGTACGTCCAGGACGTCTTGTGCAGGTCCGGGGGTGAATCCGGCTTGCGCGCGTCGTCGGGTTCGGGGGCGCTGGCCGCCTTGTCCCGGGTCTGTTCCACTGACTCGGGTTCTGAGGCATGTTCGGCTTCGTGGTTCGGCATCGTGCTGCTCCTTCCGCCGGGCCAGTCGCGAGGAGTGAGGAGCGCTACGCCCCGATCCACCGGGTAGGTGGTGTGCTCGTGGCCAGGTCTCACATCGTAACGGCCCCCCCGATCAAGCGATGACGAAAATAGCATCGCAGATTCCCCCGCGTGCCCACGACCCCACGCGGCGACGGACCCCGGAGCGTTCGCCGCTTCGGGGTCCATCGGGTAGCTACCGGCCAGCGTCAGGCGTACCCACCAGAGGGGCGGGGCGTGACGGGCGGCGGGGCGCCGCTGTGGACGCGTCGGACGAGGTAGGTGATCAGTGAAGCGAAGGAGCGCTTCGGCTCGGTCGGCGATTGTGGTCGCTCAAGCTCAAGGCGTCGGAGGGTGGCCTCCCGCTCGAGCTCCGCTGCGCGTTCCTGATGGATCGCGTATGGAACGTGGTAGTCGTACATTGTGGTCCCCCCGGTCTCGCGGACCCTGCTCCGGATCCGCGCAATTGCTGACAGGTCCAACTGTCCGCCGGAGGGACACCCCGTCGCATCGGGCAGATGCCCTAACCGGTCTCCGCGCCCCATGCCTGGAGCCCATCAGTCATGCGGCACGTCCTCGTCGACCCCCTGCAGGAACGGACCCTGCGGGCCCACCCCCTCCGTGAGCGCGTTCACCGTCTGGCCGCTGTTCCGGCGCACCAGCGAGTCCAGCGCCAGCCCGACGGGATGCACGCCGTCGCGGAACCTGATGGTGATGCCGGGTAGATCCGCCCGGCCGACGACGGCAGCGAGCACCTGGGCGACATTGCCGCGGGAGGTCAGCCCCGAAAGCACGTGGTCGCCGTACTCGATCTTCCCCGTGGCCGGTTCCTCCGTGAGCTGTCCGGGCGCGACGATCGTCCAGTTGAGCGACGACGCCCTCAGGTGCTGGTCAGCGTCGGCCTTGGCCACCGCATAGTGGTGGAAGGGGTTGTCCTCGGGGATGTCGTCGACGCCGGAGCCCACATAGGAGACCATCACGAACCGCCAGACCCCCGCCTGCAGGGCGGCGTCGACCGCGCGCATGGCCGCGTCCCTGTCGACGGCGTAGGTGCGCTCGGGATTGCCTCCGCCGGCGCCGGCCGACCAGATCACGGCGTCGAAGCCGTCGAACTGGGCGGCCAGGGCGTCGGTGTCGAGGCACTCCACGTCGGCCACCACAGCGCTGGCCCCCGTCTCCTCCACGTCGCTCACGTGGGCCGGGTTGCGGATCAGCGCCGCAACCTCGTGGCCGCCCTGCACCAGGAGGGGGTGCAGGAGTAGAGCGATCTTTCCGTGTCCACCGATGATGCAGATCTTCATGCCACCGACCCTACGTGGGTTCCGCGACGTCCGGAAGGACCCCGACGGGGCGTTTACCGTGAGCAATTGGATGGGGTCACGGTGGCGACACGCCGACGAACAGCGGGCGGATTCAATCGGTGGGTGCAACACCAACTAGTTTGGCCAGTTTCTCAGCAGGGGTCTCGTAATCCA
>NZ_BAABLV010000047.1:0-7296 GCF_039544535.1 Tessaracoccus lubricantis | reverse complement strand
CTCGACCCCTTCAGCCAGCCGCCACGCCGCAACCCCGAACAGCGCTACCTACACCCTCGATTGTGAAGAGCCTTCAAACTGAACCGCCCCGCTACCCTTTGGCCTTCCAAACGGGGCTGCCATATGAGTCATCCCTGTACTTCAGGATGCCGACAGCACAGTGCATCTTAGTCGGGAGTTCGTCATAATGGCATGCGACGCCACCACGCTTGTCGGCCTCCGCGGCAGTCGCGATCCATTCCCGTTTCGTGGGAAACCTGCGGAGAAACTCTTCCAATTCTCCCGGCAAGCACCCGACCTCCCGAGGCAGGACATACTGGTCATCCGAGGTGAGATTCCACATCATGTCGCCACGGAAGGCGTGATCCCCCGCGCCAGTTCCAAGCAGCTGCGCCAGCCTTTCCGTCTGCCTCGTCACAACCACTTGCCCCTCTCGGGTTTCGAGCGGGAATATCAGCAAGGTTCCCCAAAGAGCGTCGTTCATCAGGAACCGCCGCTCGCTTGAGCTGCATGCCAAGTCCAGCGCCTCAATAAGCTTCTCCCAGTTGTGGGTCGGGTCGTATCCCCACGCCGAGGGACTTGCGGCCTCGATGAGAAACTCCTCGGGATAGCTGCGAAAAGCGAGCCAGTACTCCTCAGCCTCAGTGAACGAACCGTGGTTGTTCTGCCAAAACTGTCGCCACTCGCGTGGCTGACGCGGCGTGCACCATCCAGAACGCACTCCGCCTCCTCTACTTTGTAGCCCAGGGTCGGCCGGCACCGCCGCCTCCTCTGCCAAGCGAGGCCCCTCCGCGGAATCCAGGGAGGCGCACCGAAGCTGCTCGGGCCATTTTCGGGCTATACCGACCTTTACTGTAAAACTTCATATTCCAAGGCAACGTCATTTGCTTGGCCTCCCAGTGCCTCACGTTGCTCTTAAAGTTCTTTCCAAACTTCACATATGAGCACTTCTTCTCAAATTCGCGGGCTTGGTTCTTCAGTCGCTTTTGATAACCGGAATACTGGTTCTGATGCCCCCTGATAGAGTTCTTTCCCTCTAGCGGCAGATTGTACTTATTAGCATAAGATTCATTGTTACGTCGTCGCAGGATACTGATCGTTTCATTCATCGCCTGAGCCAGGCTGGCGCATGACTGCCTCCCAGAAGCATCGCAGTCGTTGATTGGGTCGTTGGGGTAGGTGTATGGGGTGTTGTTGCCGCCGTAGATGGGGTCGTCGCTGGTGAAGAGTGCGGTGGTTGGGTTGTAAAGGCGGGCGCCCATGAGGAGGAGTCCGGTGGTAGTGGTGGTGCGTTGTTTGGTGCCGAGCCAGCCGTATCCGTTGCCTGCTGTTCCGGTTGTGCTGGTGGGTGGGGTGGTGGTGGGTTGGCCGTATTCGGTGTAGTGGGTCCAGTTGTCGAGGCCGTCTGCTTGGGCGGTGGGGGTGTTGAGGCTGATGGTGGTGGTGATGTCGCCTCTGGGGGTGGCCAGGGCGAGTTCTCCTCGGGTGCCGGCGGCGTCGGTGATGATGGCCATGGTCAAGTCCGAGGCGACCTGGTCGGTGTAAACGGTGGTGGTGCTGGCTCCGGCGTGGTTGGTGGTGATCCAGCCGGGGTTGTCGGACGCATCGGTGTAGTGGTTGACCACGGCGCCGGTGACCGTGCCGGCTGTGGTGGTGGTCTGGCTGGCGCGGCGCCCCGCGACGTCGAGGTCGTAGGTCAAGACGGTGTCACCCTGGGTGATGCTGCGTGCCGTGTCATCGTCGTAGTAGCCCAAGGCGATGTCGCCGGCTGCGGGGTTGGGTGCGTCGATCGCCGGGATGGCCAGTTGCCGTCCGAGCGGGTCGTAGGTGTAGGCCCCGGTGCCGTCCGCTCCGGTCAGGGCCCGGTCTGCGGAGTCGTAGACCCGGGTGGCGGTCACCGGCGGGGCGTCGCAGGTCGGGCCGGTGGTCTGTGTCAGGCCGGTGCGGTTACCGCGCTGGTCGAATAGGTACTGCCGGGTGGTGCACTGCCCGGCGGTGGAGTCGTTGACGGTGGCAAGACGCCCAGCCTGGTCGTAGCCATACCGCAGACCCACGTCACTGGTGACCAGGTCCAGACCGGTTGCCGGTGAGGCGTCCGGGCCGTGCTCGGTAATGATCTGGCCCGCGGCGTTGACGGTGAGCGTCCATCCCAGCCACGGCACCGGGCCGGCTGACCCGGCTTCGGGGCCCCAATACGCCTGGGATACCAGTTCACCGGTCAGATCGAAATCGGTGCGTCGTTCAATCGCCCCGGGAAGTACTTCCTTGATCAAGGCTCCGTGGGCGTCGTAGGCCGCTGTGGACTGGGTGGTGAACCCGGCCACCGTGGTGACCGTGCCGGTGAGCAGGCCGCGGTACTCGAGGTTGCCGTTGGCGTCGGTCCCGTCGTAGGTGTAGGCCGTCACGGAGGTGGGTGTGGTCACCGATGTGATGTCACCGAGAGCGTTGTACTGCGTGGTGGTGGTCTGCGGCACACCACCTGCTGGCGTCACCTTGTAGGTGAGTTGACGACCCCACGAGTCGTAGGATAGTTCACTCGTGCCTGCCGTGGATTCTGTCCTGATCACTCGACCGTACGCGTCATATTCGGTGGTCACGGTCGGCACCGGGGTGGACCCTGCCAGCCCGCTGATATCGGTGGAGACCGTGACAGGGCGGGCCTTGGCGTCGAACGTGGTGGCCGTGGTCCTGGTCACGGAGCCCGACACGTCCCGCTCAGTGCGGGCAGCGCCGTGCCAAACATAGTCGCTGTGGATGGTGACGGGGAGATTCACGCCCGCGGGCTGGGAGGCGGGGCCTTCCTTACAGAGGAACCCTGCCCACTGCGGCTGGCCCTGGCAGTCGGTGTCTCGGGAGTTGGTGCCGGCGGACCAGAACACGCCGGTCCGGGTACCGGGATCGGTGCTGCCAGCCCCCGGCTGGCGTTGCTCGATGACACGCCCCAAGTCGTCGTAGCGGGTCTGTTTGACGATGTCATCGGCATCCGCGATGCCGTTGCCGTTCATGTCGAGTGTGACCGACGTGGGTTGCCGCAGGTCCCAACCGGACGTGTCGCCGGCCTCCAACGCCTCATATCCGGTCCAGGTGGTCGTCAGCGTTTCCAGCACGGTCCCGTCGCTCCGCTCGGCGGTTGCCACCTGCGTGGTGACCAGCGAACGGCCTGGCGTGGGGGCGCCCTGGTCGTAGGTGGTCGCGACGTGGCGACGCCCCAGCTGCGGATACTCGGCCCCGGTCACCAGGATGTCGGCTGCTGGGGACCACACGTCGGTGACGCGGGTACGTGCCGGAACTAGCACGGTGCCGTCGGGGGCGGTGACGGGGTCGGCGTTGTAGACGGTGGTGGTGGCTGCCGACGCGACATCGCTGTACGCCGAGGACTCGCCCTTGCGCAGCTCGGCGGTGGCCCTGGTGTCCCAATGCTGCACGACGTTGTCCGACTCGTCGTAGGTCATGGCGGTCAGCTGCCACTGGCCGCCACCGAAGCGGGCCTCGTGGATCGTGTAGCCCTCCTCATCGGTGAGCCACACATCGGCACGCTTCCACAACTCCGCACTCGGCGCAGTGCCTGTGAACGGGGCGTCGGGTCCGAACACCGCAACCGCCTTCGTGGCCGTGCGAGGCAGGTCGTAGCGGTCGAACTGCGCCAGATCCAGCCCTGGAATCTCACCTGGTGTGGTGCCGTAGACGATGCCAGCCAACTGCGCCACCCCACCACCAGCCGTGGCAGGCACCAGGCGGGTCACCTTGGACAACTTCCCAGTGGTGGCGTCGTAGGTATACGTGAAGGCATCCTCCCCAGGCGGGGAGAGGGTGGCGAGTTTGGGCTGCGGATCTGAACCGGTCCAGGTGTACTCCGTGGTCACCCCTGCCACCTGGTCAGTGACGGCGGCGAGCCGGCCCGCGCTGTAGGTGAAAGTCGCCAACGTCCGATCAGGATCGGTGTTGACCTGCGCCTCCACCGCGTCCAGTCGGCGAGCAACGCCCGCCCCGCTGTAGCTGAGCTTCAGCATCCGGCACCCGTCTACGGGAACGTCCGGAAGACACTCAGTGATGATTCCATCGGGTTTCGGGGCCACGATCGCGGTGACGAACCCAGCCGAGTCGTATTGATATGAGGTGGTCTCCCCAGTCACGCTGTCCCTGACGCTCTTCGCGGCGAACACGGCTGGGAGGTTGGTCGCAGTGGCGGCTGGGGCGCTGAACACGGTTGCGATGCCATCGGTGTCAGTGGCGGTGACGTGGATCCCCTCCTCGACGGTAGTCACCTTCAGCGTCAGTTCGGAGGCCTCCGCTTCGGGGCCGACGGGCAGATAGTCACCCAACATGATGGACTTGACGACATCGGTGTCTGCAGCCGGCGGCGCGAAGGGCAGCACGTCGCCCTCCGCGGAAGCCAGCACCAATGTGCCGTCGACTAGGGTGTTGTCGACAAGTTCCATCTCGGACACCCCGGTCGGGCCACCATCTAGCGAAGCAGTCCACCCCGGCCCGAAAATGCCCTGCGCCCCAGTCGCCGGAACCGCCCACGTCGAATGGGTCCGGGAAATCGACAACCCGTCCCCCGGGGTGGTCAATGCGGCATCGGTTTCGGAGATCTGCAGCTCGCCTGTCCACAACGCGATCTGTCCGCCCGCCACTTCTGTGACCGGGAACCCCGCACCAAACGCATGAGGCACCCGAATGATCTCGCGCACATCCGAGGCCACGGCCAGCGAGGTACCGTACTGGAACGTGCCGCGCACCTCCACCACCACCGACACCCGCGACGAGATCGACGCCGCCTCCAACGCCGCCGGCACATCGAACACTGCCGAGATTTCACCCGAAGCACCCGACGACGCCGCCTTGATGTCACGCCACGTCTCGCCAGCACCCTTCACCCGCCACTGCAACACCGCCGCCGACGACGGCGCACCCTTCGCCTTGACCGTGACCGAACCATGCGTGGTCAACGCCGCCGCCGGCGACACCAGCATCGGCTTCCCGTACCCAAACGAATACGCCGATGTCGCAGATTGCTTGCCCACCGGAGACTTCACATAGGCCTCCACCGAGTGCAGACCATCACTGCCGCCGACCGTCACGCTGACGACCTGAGTGTCAGCCGTGACCTGGGTGAACGACGCCGTCTTCCACGTCCCACCATCGACCCGGTACGTCACCGAGGTGGGCGCCGAGGCAGACATCGTCCCCGGCTTCGCGGTGATCGTGCACGTCTCCGCCACACGCTTGTACTCACTCCACGAACCGTTGCCGCTGGCACACGCGATCACCGGCTGCGGCGGTATCGCCCCGCCATAGCGGACCTCAACCGCCGGGCCATAGCCCGACCATCCCATCCCATCGGTGGCGATCGCCCTGATCCACACACTCGTGTTCGCCGGCAGATCCGGCACGCTGGTGCACTTGACCGTGCCCCCCGAGGCCGCGCTGCCGCGACACAACTCCGCCGCCGGCGTCAACGACGTCGCCGACGTGAACCGAGAGATCACCGCAGTGACGGTGTCGACGTCACCATCCTTGACGGCTACGCTCATCGTCGGTTTCGCCACCCCGATGAAGTTCTTTACCCCACTTGATGTCGCAGCAGCCACCAGCCCCGTGATCGTCGGAATCCCCGGTACATCCGGGGTCCGGTTGTAAAACACCGTGATCACCGGCTTGTTCTGCCCCTCAGGCGAATGGAAAATCTTCCACCCATAGGCATCCAACACGTTGGTGGCCCCCAACATCATCCCCACCTGCGTGGCAGTGGTCTGCGACCATGCCTGGGCCTGCGCCGTCATATCGATCGAGATCCGCGCGGCCGGACACGACGCCGACTTGCCCACCGTCGACGTCGACGTAGCACGCCTCGCACCCAACGTAGGCTGAGCAGTCCACCGCGACCCAGTCGACGCCAAGCCCGCATCGTAGGCCGCGAACTCGGTCTGCGCGCACGTCGACGAATACGACCCGAACAACGACAAATTCGCCCGACGCACCATCCGGTTCTTGAACAGCCCCGCATCGAAATTCATAAACGACCGCGCAACCATGCCAGTGCCGTCGTTACCGATCCGCAGATCAGCAGCCGCCGACTTATCAACCGTCACACCGTTTTGCACCCACGTATCAAACGACGGCACCCCCGACACCGTCTGGTACGTCGGATCAATCACCACCGGGAACACCCGCTCCGGGTCCGTCAACCACTCCCCCGACGCCACCACATCCACCGCCCGCAGCGACTCCACCCGCACCCCACGGGACTGCACCACAGGTGCGATCTCGAAATCAACATCGGTCTCCGCACCACGAACCCCCGGCACCTCGGCAGACGAATCCCACATCGACGGCGCCGCGAACTGGGCCTTCACCTCACCCAGCTGCGTGAACTGCACATCCCCCGCAGCCGTTTCCGCCGGCGCGATCCTCGAACGCACCTTCGTCGGCAACACCACCTCACCGGCATCATTGCCATACGAGTCAGCCAACAACTGCGCCGCCTCGGGCGACTTCACCACCCACAGCACCTCAAAACCACCAGAGCGGACCTCGACCGACGCATCGACCCCCGGCAACACATCGACATACGTGGCCGTCGGGCCATCCAACACCGGGACCGGCAGACTCACCCCATCCAACGTGAACCCGACCTCACCGTCACCGCCCTTGTCGAACACGATCAACTCACCCGAACCGGTCCCCAACTCCACATCCACCGGAACCGCCACCGGGCCGATCGTCCCGTCGCTGCGAGCCACAAGCGAAGTGTCAATCTCGCGCCACCCGTCTGCCGTGTCATCCTCGAAACGCACCGCGCCCAACGCGGCTTCCTCCTCGACCACACCATCAGGATGAACCCACACCCGAGTCGTCTCAGAACGCGCCGACAACACCTCCACCCGAACCCCCTGCGCCCGGGCAGTGATCGCGGCAGAAGTCCAATCCGCACGAGACACCACCAACTCCGGCTCCGGAACCGGATCAGCCCACGCCGGCCCAACAGCACCCATCCCCACGACCAACGCCGAAGAAACCGCACCCCACACCACACACCGCAACCAACGCGCCACAACGCCCCCTCACAAGCAACAACGCGTCCCCCTCGTCACAATGAGAAGAACCCTCCCGCTACTACACGCTGTAACACCACTCGGACGCGCCAAACGTTACCCACCCGTGACCATCCGCCCCGTTACCTTCTAGGTAGCCCCGATGGTCGGGGTCCTGGTCGCCAGGGGGAGTGTCAGAGGAACGGTGTATCTGGTCCTGGCTTGACCGAAAGGAGAGGCGATGACCGATGTCATCGAG
>NZ_BAABLV010000046.1:0-44526 GCF_039544535.1 Tessaracoccus lubricantis | reverse complement strand
ACCCCCTTCACCCCGCCGACACGCCCGCCATCGGATCCCCGCTCACCCCACGCTCAGGTACGAAGAGCCGGGAATCGTCGTTCACCTACGGCGCGCTCATCGGCATCGAACGCGCGGAGCTGGACGCGGCGCCGCTACCGGAGCCTGGCCCGTAGCCGCTCCGCGAGCACCTGGGCGTGGTTGTGCGCCACGTCCTTGAGCCCGAACAGCAACGTGACCACCTTCTCGCCGCGGAGCCGCTCGACCAGCTCGCCCAGCGCGGCGGCGGAGTCGCCGGACAGTTCCTCGCGGTAGCGGGTCACGAACTCGTCGAAGCGTTGATCCTGCTCCTGGGCCGACAGCCGGTGGAACCAGGTGCGCAGCTCAGTGCTGGGGGCGACCTCCTTGGCCCACACGTCGTGGTGGAGGGCCTCCTTGCGCACGCCACGGGGCCAGAGCCTGTCGACGGGCACCACCAGCCCCTCGGTGCTGGCCGGGTCGTCGAGGTGGTCGTGGACCCGCCGGGTCCTGATGGACGGTGCGCTCATCGCTGTTCCTCCGCGGATTTCCTCCGGTCATCGCCATCGTGCCCGACCGGCATGGCCCCGGTCTAGGGTGAGCTCCTGATCGCGCTGATCGGCATCCAGCAGTCGGCCTCCGGGCCGTGGGCCCTGTGTGGGCTCGGCACCTCCGACGGGTCCTGGCACCAGGCGGTGATCGAGGGGGCCGAGGCGCGGCGGGGAGGGCTCGGTGCCCGCACCCTCGACGGCCGCTTCTTCGGCGACGACGGGCGGGTCGCCGTCGACCTCGGCTCCGACGCCCGTCTCGACGTCAGGCTGACCGGCCTCAGGCGCTGGCCGCACCGGCTCTTCGGTGGGTCCAGCTATTTCCAGGGCGTGCCGGCGCTCAACCAGTACTGGCACCCGTGGCTGCTCGGCGGACGTGCCGACGGCGGGGCGGTCGTCGACGGAGAGGCGTGGGGCCTGACGGGGGCGGCGGTGTACGGGGAGAAGAACTGGGGCCGGGCGGGCTTCCCTGACGAGTGGTGGGGGGACAGGCACAGGCCTTCGCGGAGGAGGGGGCGTGCGTCGCCTTCGCCGGCGGCGAGGTCCACGCCGGCCCGGCGCACCGAGGTCACGGGGCTGGTGCTGCCCGTGCCGCTCGTCGACGAACGGCGC
Source organism: Tessaracoccus lubricantis (assembly GCF_039544535.1). Lineage (NCBI taxonomy): Bacteria > Bacillati > Actinomycetota > Actinomycetes > Propionibacteriales > Propionibacteriaceae > Tessaracoccus > Tessaracoccus lubricantis. Next base: position 43,369 of record NZ_BAABLV010000046.1, on the reverse strand, counting down.
GGCACGCCAGGGGCGCTGGAACACCTGGCCGGGCGGATGCGGGTGCGGGTCCGGCGGGACGGCAGGACGGTGTGGTGGGGGGAGACCCAGCTGGCCGGGCTCGAGCACGGCGGGCGCGCCCGGGCGGAGCAGGAGGCCCGGCGCCGCCGTCGTGCTGCTTAGGGCGTCATCCAGGGCGGGTCCGCCGACGGCGGCATGGGGTGCTTCTCCCAGTTGCGCCACCAGTCGTCGGCGCCGGGCGGCATGGGCGTGAAGTGGGCCGAGCGGACGGTGTCGCGCAGCTCCACCTTGGCGCTGCGGAGCCGTTGCACGTCACGCTTGGTGGGCTCCGCCAGCGCCAGGAACTCCTCCTCCAGCTGCACGATGCGCATCCGCAACTCGATGATCCGCCGGTGCCGGGCCTCCTCGCTTTCGCCGAGCTCGAGGTGCAGCTCGGCGGCGCGCAGCCAGCCGTAGGCCTCGTTGATCGCGATGAGCGCGGGGTGCACGGTCATCGCGTCGTGCACGCTGAGCTCGGGGTGGATGACGCGCGAGGCCGTCGAGTGGGCGTATGCCAGCTCGTCGCGGCCGGCCTCGTCGATGAGGATCTCGGTGGAGCGCATCACGATGGAGAACAGGTCCGCGTCCGCCATCGAGGCGCGGCGCTGCACGCCCTGGCTCTGCGAGCTGATCACATAGTTGCGGGCCCCGCCCAGGTGGCCGATCGCCAACTCGGCCGGCAGGTTCTCCCGCGCCCCGCCGTCGACGTAGGTCTCGTCGCCGATCGGCACCGGCCGGAAGACCGCAGGGATGGAGCAGGACGCCAGTACACCGATGCCGAGGTCGTGCCGGGTCTGGTCGTAGGGCTCGTTCCAGCGGTCGACGAGCTGGCCGTCCTGGGTCATGAAGCGCAGTTCACCGGACTCGAGGCCCACCATGGCGATGCGCAGCGTCATCCCCGAGCCGGCCACCCGGTTCGGCACGAACATGTCGTGGTCCAGCAACTGCGCGAGCACCGGCCCCGGGCGATACATGGAGCGCGTGCGTTCGACCCCCGTGGCCACAGCGTTCAGGTCGCTCAGCCGAAGCCGGCCGAAGGCGCCGGCCATGGCGCCGATGGTGGCCAGCGACCATTCGGAGCGGACCTCCTCGTCGGGCTGCAGCGCGAGCTCCAGTGGGTCGAGGTCCTCGACGGGCGACGATGGCGTCACCGGCGTCTGGTGCTGCTGGCGCAGGAACGGCAACTGGATCAGCGGCTGGCGCGGCTTCGGCGGCTCCGGACGTGGCGGCTTGACCAGTTCCAGGAGAGTCGGGCCCTGCTTCTCGACGGTCGAGAACCACGGGCGGGGCGTGAACATGTCGCCCTGCTCGCGCATGCCGTCCCAAATGGTGCGCAGTCGCTCCAGGTAGGCACGCTGTTCGTCGCGGGTGGCGCCCTGCGCCAGCGCGCTGGCGATGATCGAGCCTGCCGACGTACCGACGAACACCGAGGGGGTGAACCGCTCGTCGTGCTTGTACAGGTAGTCCAGCGCCCCCAACTGGAAGGACGCCCGCGACCCGCCGCCCGAGAGCGTGCAGGTCACCACCTCGGGCTGCGGGTCCTGTCCGAAGAACGGGAGCCCGAACCAACCCTTGCCTGCCATGCCCCCCAGCGTACTGGCGTCAGCCGATGGCCGTGTCGAGGGCCTTCCAGTCGATGCCCAGGGGCGACAGCGCCAGCACCGAGCCGAGCAGGCCCTGGCGGGCTGCGCGCACGTCGGCGTCCTCTGCGTTGACGAGGATGTCGTCGAAGAACCTCGCCGCGGCCGCGACCACCGGGGCGGTGCGCGACAGCACCTCGCCGATGGGCTGGTCCGCAGTGCCGGCCGGCACCGCCTCCACGGCCTCCCGCAGGGCGACTTCGGCGGGCTCGGTCAGCCGCGCAGCGTCGTAGTCGGCCGCGACGCCGTCGGGCAGGATGCGCGCGATGCGCACGTTGGTGGCAACCAGGTCGCGCAGCTGCTGCTCCTCCTTCGCCGCGTCCAGCTCAGCGAGCAGGCGGGCGGCGCGGCCCGGGGCGTCAGCGGCGGGCAGGACCGCGGCCACCAGGTCGGCGGAGGTGCCCTCGTCGCGCAGCAGCTGCGCGAAGCGGCCGATGGCGAACTCCAGCGCGGACTCGACGGCGTCCTCGGCCACGTCGACACCCTGCTCGGCAAGCCGCGCGACGGCGTCCTCCAGCCCGGCGCGGACGGTGAGGCGCTCCAGCGGGGTGCCGGCCGACTCGCGCAGGATGCGCACCACGCCCAGTGCCGCGCGGCGCAGGCCGAACGGGTCCGACGACCCGGTGGGCTTGGCGCCCAGCGCGAACATCGCGGCCAGGAGGTCGAAGCGGTCGCCCAGCGCGAGCAGCGCACCCGGTACGGAGGCAGGCACGGCGTCGGCCGAGGTGTGCGGCTGCTCCATCTCGTAGAGGGCATCGGCCACGGCCTGCGTCTCGCCCTTGCGCACGGCGTACTCACGGGCGATGAAGCCTGCGAGAGAGCTCATCTCGACCACCATCTGGGTGGCGAGGTCGAACTTGGCCAGCTGGCCCGCGCGGGTCAGGGTCTCGCGGTCGGCCCCGTCGATGCCGAGGCGGTCCGCCAGTTTGCCCGCGACGTCGGCGATGCGGCGCGCGCGCATGCCCACGGAGCCGAGGCGGTCCTCGAACGTGAGCTGGTCGAGGCCGGGCACGAAGCCCGCCACGTCCTCGGCGGCGAGGTCGGCGTTCCAGAAGAACAGTGCGTCCTCGTAGCGGGCGCGGATGACCGACTCGTTGCCGGCGCGCACCACCGCGTCGTCGCACAGGCCGTTGGCCATCGTGACGAAGTACGGCGCGAGCCTGCCGTCGACCTGCACGGGCAGGTACCGCTGGTGCTTGCGCATGACGGTGGTGAGGATCTGCTCAGGGAGCTCCAGGTAGCGCTCGTCGAAGCTGCCCAGCACGCCCCGGGGGTCCTCGACGAGGTTGGTGATCTCGTCGATCACGGCCGCCTCGCCGTCGACGTCGATCGTGCCACCCACGCCCGCGGCGAGGGACTCGGCCTGCTCGACGACCGCCGCGCGGCGCGCCGCCGTCGACAGCTCGATGGCGCCCTTGGCGATGGTCGGCAGCAGCTCTGCGGCGGAGGCGACGTCCACGTGGCCGACGAGTGCGCCGTCGGCGCGGGTGCCGTCCTCCTGGCCCGCGACGGGGCGCTGCAGGTAGGTGGTCCGGCCGGCGCTCAGGCCGGAGACGCTGACCGGCACGACGGTCTCGCCCCAGAGCGCCACCAGCCAGCGGATGGCGCGGGAGAACGACAGGTTCGCGTCGTTCCAGCGCATGTTCTTCTCGGCGCGCAGGCCACCGACGATGGAGGCGATGGCCTCGGCGGCGACATCGATGACGTGGCGCCCCTCCACCTGCACGGACACGGCGGCGTGCTCGTTGCCGCCGATCTCGGCCTTCACCACCTGGTCAGCGGTGACGCCCTGGCCACGCATGAAGCCCTCGAGCGCCTTGGTGGGGTTGCCGTCGGCGTCGAACGCCGCGCTCCACTTGGGGCCCTTGCGCAGCTGCTCGGCGTCGGGTTCACGGGCGGCCACGCCGTCGACCACTGCGACGATGCGGCGCGGCGTGCCGTCGACGGTGATGTCGCCGTAGGTCAGGCGCGTGGCGCCGAGCTTCTCGGTGAGGGCGGCGCGCACGGCGTCGATGGTCTGCGGCACCACGTGCGGCGGGAGTTCCTCCACGCCGATCTCGAAGGCGAGGGTCTGGGGCTCGTCGGGAAGGTTGCGCGGCCCTTCGTCGTCGCTGGCTCGTTCCTCGCCGGCGACGCTCAGGGACCGGGCGGGGTCCTCGCCGGCGACGCTCAGGGACCGGGCCGGGTCCTCGGCCTCGCGCAGCAGCGGGAAGCCGAGTTCCTCGCGGCGCTCGATCCACAGCGCGGCGGTGTCGCGCATGAGGCGGCGCATCGTCGCGAACGCCTTGGCGCGCTCGGTGGTGGAGATCGCGCCGCGGGCGTCCATCACGTTGAACGCGTGGCTGGACTTGAGGATGTAGGCGTGCGCCGGCACGGGCAGGCGCTCCTCGACCATGCGGGTGGCCTCGGCCACGTAGGTCTCGTAGAGGCGGCGATTGGCGTCGACGTCGGCGTCGTCGAGGTAGTAGCGGCTCATCTCATACTCCTGCTGGCCGAACGCCTCGCCGTACGTGACAGGGCGGCCGTCGGAGGCGATGGAGTAGACGATGTCCTTGAAGTGCGTCACGCCCTGCTGTGCCATCAGGATGCGCTCGACGCCGTAGGTCAGCTCGGCCGGGATGGGGTCGAGGTTCTGGCCGCCCACCTGCTGGAAGTAGGTGAACTGGGTGATCTCCATGCCGTCGAGCCAGACCTCCCAGCCCAGGCCCCACGCGCCGATGGCGGGCTGCTGCCAGTTGTCCTCGACGAAGCGCACGTCGTGGGCGGACAGGTCGATGCCCAGCGCCTCGAGCGAGCCGAGGTACAACTCCTGCGGGTTGCCGGGCTCCGGCTTCAGGATCACCTGGAACTGCGTGTGCATCTGCAGGCGGTTGGGGTTCTCGCCGTAGCGCGAGTCGTCCGGGCGCACCGACGGCTCGACGTAGGCGACGTCCCACGGCTCCGGTCCCAGCACGCGCAGCACCGTGGCGGGGTTCATCGTCCCCGCCCCGACCTCGGTGTTGAACGGTTGCCAGGTGAGGCAACCCTTCGAGGTCCAGTAGTCGGAGAGACGGCGGAGGGCATCTTGCATGGTCAGCACCCCGTCATGCTATCGAGTTCGCGCCGTGGAATCCCATCGGGCGCCCGCGGGGTGGGCGGTGCTCGCGGGGAGAGCGGCGCCCGCACGGATAGTGTGCGTGCATGAAGGTTGTCATTCCCAGCAGCTACCCCGGTGAGGCGCCGCAGTTCGACGGCGTGGAGGTCGTCGTCGTGCCGCATGACGAGGCGGTGCCCGAGGAGCACGTGGACGCCGAGGTCCTCGTCGTGTGGGGCCAGCCGCAGCAGGTGCTGGAGGACGCGGCCCGGCGCATGGCCGGGCTGCGGCTGGTGCAGGGGTTGGCGGCGGGTGCCGACACCGTCGTGGCGGCGGGGTTCGCCGACGACGTGCTGCTGGCCAACGGCGTCGGGCTGCACGACGACAACGTGGCCGAGCACGTCCTCGCCCTCACGCTGGCGCTGGTGCGGTTCCTCCCGCTGGCGATGCGACGGCAGCGCGAACACACCTGGGACCACCACCTTGGCGGCGCCGTGGCGCCCCGCGGCGACGACGGGCGAGTGGTGAGCCTGCGCGGTGCGCGCGTCACCGTCTGGGGCTTCGGGTCCATCGGCGGCACTGTCGCGCCGTTGCTGAAGTCGTTGGGGGCCGAGGTGACGGGAGTCGCCCGGAGCGCGGGGGAGCGGCACGGGTTCCCGGTGGTCGCCGACGACGGGCTCGACGAACTGCTGGGTGCCACCGACATCCTCGTGATGATCCTGCCCAGCCTGGAGTCGACGGCGAACGCGCTCAACGCGCAACGCCTGGCTGCGCTGAAGGAGGGCGCGCTGGTGGTCAACGTGGGGCGCGGCACCACCGTCGACGAAGGGGCGCTGGTGGCGGCGCTGCGCTCGGGCCGGCTGGCCGCCGCAGCATTGGACGTGACGTCGGTGGAGCCCTTGCCGCAGGAGTCGCCGCTGTGGGACGAGCCGAACGTGCTCATCACCCCGCACATCGCCAGCGACCGTCCGACCGGGGCCTCAGCCTTCCTCGGGGCGCAGATCCACGCGCTGACTACGGGCGGAACGGTCCGCAACCTCATGCGGTGACACGGCCCGGCTTGTCTTGACCGGCACGGAGGGCCACGATGGACGCGTGCAATCCACTCCCTCGCAGCGCGTCGACCTGACCAGGTTCGCGTGGCTCTCCATCGCCGCCGCAATCGTCACGATCCTGCTGAAGACCGGGGCGTGGTGGGTCACCGGGTCGGTCGGCCTCCTGTCGGATGCGGCAGAGTCTGTCGTCAACCTCGTGGCCGCCTTCGTGGCGCTGTACGTGCTGAAGGTGGCGGCCAAGCCAGCAGACAAGAACCACCACTTCGGGCACACCAAGGCCGAGTACTTCAGCGCCGCGGTGGAAGGCGTCATGATCTTCGTGGCGGCCGCGGCCATCCTGGTGTTCGCCATCCGCCGTCTCATGGACCCGCAGCCCCTCGAGGAAGTGGGGCTGGGCCTCGCGATCTCGGTGGTGGCAGCGCTGGTCAACGGCGCCGTCGCGTTCGTGCTGATGCGCGCCGGGCGCAAGCACAACTCCATCACGCTGCGGGCAGACGCCAACCACCTCTACACCGACCTCATCACAACGGCCGGCGTGTTGGTGGGCGTCATCCTGGTGGGCCTCACCGGCTGGTTCTGGCTCGACCCGGTGTTGGCGATCCTCGTGGGCCTCAACATCCTGTGGACCGGGTGGCGGCTGGTGATGGAATCGTCGTCGGGCTTCATGGACGAGGCCCTGCCGAAGGAGGCCAACGACAGGCTGCGCGAGATCCTGGCTGCGCACACCACCGAGGAAGTGGACTTCCACGCCTTCCGCACCCGCGTCTCCGGCGCCCGCGCCTTCATGGAGATGCACATGCTGGTGCCCGGCAGTTGGACGGTGCAGGAGGGGCACGACCGGATGGAGGACCTGGTGGACCTCATCCAGGGCGAGTTCCCCGACCTGCGGGTGCTCGGCCACCTCGAGCCCATCGAGGACCCCCGCAGCTACGAGGACGAGTTCCTGATCTAGGGGTGCCGTCCCTGCCTGCGCTGAGCCGGGCCCCCTCGACCGGTCACGACGGGCGTCTTGTCGCCGCCGCTGTCCCGCTGGTCGCGAATTGTCCACAGGGCCGGGAGCCCGCGGTGGATCGGGGCCCCCGCTGCCAATAGTGAAGGCGTGAACGAGGAGATCCAGCAGGAATTGGAGCGGGCCGGCTACATCTCGCGGACGAGCCTGCCCAAGCTCGCCCGCGTCATCGACCGGTACGTGGCCGGTGGGCAGCTGGAGCGGGTGCTCGGCGGCTGCTACTCGACTCCCGAGGCGGCGACCTCGTTCGAGGTGCGGGTCGCGGTGGCCCGCGAGGTCTGTCCCAACGCGGTGTTCGTCAGGGATACGGCGGCGAAGCTGAGCTGGTGGCCCGAACTGGCGGTCGACGCCGTGCAGTTCGCGGATCCCACCAGTGCCCGGGCACAGAAGGGGTTCAGCGTGGAGCGTCGAGCCGTCCCCGCGGAGCTGAAGGCGTGGAACGGCGAGCACTTCCTGAGCGACCCGGCGCTCACGGTGCTCGACCTCACCGACACCCTCGGGGGAGAGGCGATCGATCAGGCGCTGCGGCGCGGTGTGGTCACACTCGAGGACCTGCACGACGCCCTGGCGGTGACCGGGCGGCGCCGCGGCAACAAGGAACGCGCCCGCTTGCTGGCAGAGTCCCGGGCGGAACCCTGGTCAGAACTGGAGCGGGAGGCGCACGTGCTGCTGAGGCAGATTCACCTCCCCGAGTGGGTCGCCAATCATCCCGTGGAGATCGAGGGCAAGCTCTACTTCGTCGACCTCGCGATCCCGGAGCTGGCGATCGCTGCGGAGGTCGACGGATGGCAGCACCACAAGAGCCACGAGGCATTCATCTCCGACCGCATCAAGTGGAACGAACTGGCCCTCGCCGGGTGGACGGTGCTGCACTTCACCGCCACGACCCTGAAGGACCTGGCGGCCCAGATGAAGGCGGCGGTGGCGATGCGCAAGGCCCGGTGACAGATCCACCCTCAACGGCAGCGCCCCGCGGCAGGAGCCGCAGGGCGCTGTGGTCGAGTGTGGATCCGTCACCGGGGTCAGAGGCGGCGAGCGGGGCCCCCGGGGCGGGTGACGATGGTGGAGGCCGTCTCGGCGACCTTCGGGTACTCCGCCACGTAGGCCGCGAGCCACTTGTCGGCGAACGCAGTGGCCCCTTCGGTCTTGACCAGGGCCCACACGGAACCGCCGAAGCCCGCGCCGAAGCCGGCCGAGGCCGTCGCGCCCAGCTCCCGGGCCAGCGCCTGCAGCCGGTTGGTCTCGGGGATCTGGTTGCCCAACTGCTCATCCGCGTTGCGCTGCGACAGGTCCGCGGCTCGGCCGAATGCCTCGAAGTCGCCGGCCTGCAGAGCCTTGACGGCCTGCGGGATCGCCACCTCGGACTCGGTGACGAACGCGGTCAGCCGCTTCGTCAACCCCTCGTCGGAGGCCGCGATCGCACGCAGCCCCTCGAGGGCGTCCTCGTCGGAGGCCAGGGCGTCGGCGAGCACGGCGTCCTCGCGGCCGGTGGCGTCGTTCCACGCCTCGGCCAGCTCACGGGCCCGCAGCGAGGCGTTGTTGTAGGACTCGAGCGCCGAGCCGGTCTTCTCCGCCAGCACGCCGGAGACCGCGACCACGAACGACCACTCCGCAGGGAGGTCCACCGAGGTGCCCTCCTCGATGGGGCAGAACGTGAACTCGGTGAGCTTGCCCTCGTGGCAGCACAGCATCGCCGTGTGGTCCTCCGAGCCGCCGAACGTGCCGACGCCGCGCAGGCCCTCCAGGGTGCCGAACGTCAGGCCGTTCTCCATCGTGGCCATGTAACCGGCCAGGTCGATGTCGTCGTGGATGTTGGCCTTCCACTCCGCACGCTCGCGGATGTCGTTGTGGTCGATGACGGCCAGCGCCACCGCCACCACGAGCGCCGACGACGAGCTCATGCCCGAGGCCAGCGGCAGGTTGGAGTCGATCACGAGGCGTGCCGGCTTCAGCTCGCCGAAGTTGAGGTGCAACCGGTCCAGCGTTGCCTGCACGTAGTTGCCCCAGTGGCCCTTCGGCAGCTCCGACGGCGTGCCGGGGGTGAGTTCCAGCTCGCCGGGAACGGCGGTGGTGGAGGCACGGAAGCCCTTGTCGGAGTCCTCCAGGGTGATGGTGATGCCCCGGTCCACGGCAGCCAGCAGCGAGCGGCCGCCGGCGTAGTCGGTGTGCTTGCCGAGGACCTCGAGGCGGCCGGGGACGAACCACTTCACAGGCGGGCCTCGCGGTCACCCAGGGCTTCGACGACGGAGGCGATGTCGCCGCGGTTGCTCATGTCGAGCACGCCGGCGTCGGCCTTGACGACCTTGTACGGGTCGCCGTCCTCGATGGCGCGGCGCACGGCGTCGGTGATCTCGTACTCGCCGCGGGCCGACATCGGGATGGCCTTGGCGGCGGCGAAGATCGCCGGCGTGCACAGCCAGCAGTTCATCGAGATGACCGCGTCGTCGCCGAGGCGTTCGATGGTCTCCTGGCTGGGCTTCTCGACCAGCTCGTCGAGGTTGCCCTCAGCATCAGCGGTGGCCAGCGCGAAGGCGGCGATGCGATCGGGTGCGATGTTGGACTTGGTCAGCATGCCGTTGCGGGTGAAGCCGACCAGCGCGGAACCCGGCACGTCGGCCAGCAGCTCGAGCGCCTCCGCCGGGTAGTAGTTGTCGGAGTTGATGACCAGGACGCGGTCGTCGCCGGCGAACTCCTCGGCAGCCAGCACGGCGTTGGCGGTGCCCAGCGGCTCCTCCTGGATGGCGTAGGAGACGGTGATGCGCTCCTTGGCCACGTTGTCGTAGTACTCGCGGATCATGTCGTGCTCCGGGCCGATCACCAGACAGATGTCGGTGAACCCGGCGTCGGCCAGCGCGGAGATGACGTGGTCGAGGAACGGACGCCCGACCGAGATCATCGCCTTCACGCCGGCATCGGCGGCCTTGGACTGCTCTTCGCTGAGGGCGACACCCTCAGCCTCCTTGCGCATGCGCGAACCCAGCCCGCGGGCCAGGATGACTGCCTTGTGAGGTGCCTCATAGCTCATGGCCCCCACCCTATTGCCCGCCCCCGGGACGACGCGAAGCGGTCAGCCGATGTGGCGAACGGCCGTGCGCAGAATCAGCGCCATCGACACCGCCCCGGGGTCCACGACCCCCACCGACTGGTCGGCCTTGAGGGCGGCGCGACCCTTCTTCGCCACCATGTCGACGGTGGCGTCACGCCCGTGCTCTGCGGCCGCCGCAGCCTTCTCCAGGGCGACGGCGACGTCCTCGCCCGCAGCGGCGGACGCGTCGAGGGAGGCGGAGGCGGGGGCCAGCGCATCGATCATCGTCTTGTCGCCGACAGTGGCCTTGCCGCGGGCCTGCACGCCGCGCATCGCCTCGCGCACCGCCACCGCGATGCCGTGCGTGGTCAGCGACGGGTCCCAATGGGCGCCGGCGCGCAGGAAGAACGTGCCGAACAGCGGCCCGGAGGCGCCGCCGACGTTCTGGACGAGGGCCATGCCCACCTGTCGCAGCGCCTCGGCGGCGTGCTGCTGAGCGCTGAGGTCGAGGTCTTCGGCGGCCGCGAAGCCACGCACCATGTTGGTGCCGTGGTCGCCGTCGCCCAGCAGCCGGTCGAGGCCGTCGAGTTCGTCCTTGCGTGCGACGAACTCGCGTGAGCACTCCAGCAGCCACTCGGCCACCACCATCACTCCGGCTCCCACTTCGTCCTCCTCAGAGCAGACATCGGCCGCGATTGTACGCGCCGAACATGAACGCCGCGTTACTCAGTGCAGGCCGCGCAGGAAATCCTCGTCGTCATCGGGTGCCCGATGACCGCGGACCTGCGGCCGATGCTTCAACGGCCTGCCGAGCAGGAGCCAGGACACGGGTCCCACCACCGGCAGCGCGATCACGGCGAACGCCCACAGCCAGCGCGGCATCGCGCGGACCCGGTAACCGCGCGACTGCGCGACCTCGACCACGCAGTACACGGTGAGCATCACCACTGCGATGATCAGCAGGACCCTGGGCATGGGACAAGTCTACCCACCGCACCTCGGGCCCGGTTTATGGTGGCGGGATGCAGTTGATCAGCCACGTCGCGCACCTCCTCGACGGCGGCGCTGGCCTGTGGCTCGCGCCCGGCCAAGGGCAGGCGCCCGACGGCTGCGTCGTCGTGGCCACCTCCGGCTCCACCGGTGACGCGAAGCTGGTGGTCCTGCACCGCGACGCGCTGACCGCCGCCGCCCGCGCAGCCCGGGAGAGGCTGGGCTTCGACGCCACCTGGCACCTCACGCTGGCGCCGCAGTACGTGGCCGGCCTCATGGTGCTCGTGCGCGGGCACCTGGGCGACGGCGTGCGCACCGCGGCCTCCGACCTCAGCGGCCTGGACCCCGCCCCCGGCCGAAACTGCCTCTCGATCGTGGCGACGCAGCTGTACCGCGCGCTGGAGTCGCCGTCGGTCACCGCGATGCTGGCGCGCTTCGACGCCGTGTTGGTGGGCGGCGCCGCGCTGCGCCCCGAGCTGCGGAGCCGCGCTGAGGCCGAGGGCGTCCGGGTGATCGAGACCTACGGCATGAGCGAGACCTGTGGCGGCGTCGTGTGGGACGGGGCGCCGCTGCCCGGCGTGGAGGTCACGTTGGGGGAGCGTGGGCGCATCGGGATCGGTGGCCCGACGGTGTTCGAGGGGTACCTGGACGACTCGGGCGCACTTCGCCCCAGTGCGGTCAACGGCATGGTGGTGACCAACGACCGCGGGCACTTCGAGGCCGGGCGGCTGGTCATCGACGGCCGCTTCGACGACGTGGTGATCAGCGGCGGCGTCAACGTCGACCTGGCCCAGGTGCGCCGGGCCGTGGCCGCGCTCGACCCCGACACCGACGTGCTGGCTGTCGACGACGCGGAGTGGGGTGCGCGCGTGGTGTTGTTCGCCACCTCCGGCACCCTCGCATCCTGGCGCGACGACCTCCGCGGCACGCTGCCACCGGCCGCCCTCCCACGCCAACTCGTCACCCTCGACGCGCTGCCCCGCACCGGCGGCGGCAAACCGGACCGGGGAATCCTCCTAGGATTGGTCCAATCATGAACGACTCCCTCTCCGTCTGGGTGGCAGGGGCGCGCCCCCGCACCCTCCCCGCCGCCGTCGCCCCCATCCTCGCCGGAGCTGCCTCTGCGGCAGCGCTCGGCGACCACCACTGGGGCATCGCGGCGCTCTGCATGGTGGTGGCGCTGGCGCTGCAGGTGGGCGTCAACTACGCCAACGACTATTCCGACGGCGTGCGCGGCACCGACGACGACCGCGTGGGCCCGCTGCGCATCACCGCCTCCGGCCTCGCCTCGCCGTCGGCGGTGAAGCGCGCCGCGTTCCTGTCGTTCGGCGTGGCCGCCGTCGCGGGGCTGGCGGTCGTCGCCATCACCGGCCACTGGTGGCTGCTGCTCGTGGGTGCCGCGGCCATCCTCGCCGCCTGGTACTACACCGGCGGCGCCCGGCCCTACGGCTACCTCGGCCTGGGCGAGGTGATGGTGTTCGTGTTCTTCGGGCTGGTGGCCACCGTCGGCACCGCCTACGTCATCTCGGGCGAGGCGCCGTGGCACGCGTGGCTCGCCGGGGCCGCCGTCGGCGCGCTGGCCAGCGGCATCCTGGTGGCCAACAACCTGCGCGACATTCCCACGGACCGGCTCTCGGGCAAGATGACGCTGCCCGCCCGGCTGGGTGACCGCAACAGCCGCCTCTTCTACCTGGCGCTGGTGCTGCTGACGGTGCTCACCGTGGTGGCCTTCGCCGCGCTCACCACGTGGTGGGCCCTGGTCGCGCTGCTCGCCGTCGGGCTGCTGGTGGAGCCGCTGCGGCGCGTGCTCGGCGGCGCCAACGGCCGCGGGCTCATCCCCGTGATCCAGTCCACCGGTTTCGCCGAGATCGGCATCGGGTTGGGGCTGCTCGTCGGGATCTACCTGGCATGACGCCCTTCGTCTACGACATCCCGCTCACCGTCGGCTTCCGCGGCCTCACCCGCCGCAGCGGCGTCCTGTTCGAGGGGCCCGCCGGCTGGGCTGAGTGGAGCCCGTTCCCCGAGTACGACGACGCCGAGGCCGCCGCGTGGTGGCGCGCCGCCGTCGAGATGGCCGAGGACGGGTACCCGGAGCCGGTGCGCACGAGCGTGCCGGTCAACGGGATCGTGCCGGCGCTGCCGCCCGAGGAGGCCGCCGCGCGGGCAGTCGCCTCCGGGTGCGCCACGCTCAAGGTCAAGGTGGCGGCCACGGGCCAGAGCATCGACGACGACGTGGCGCGGGTGGCCGCGGTGCACGCCGCCGTCCCCGGCGCCCGGCTGCGCGTCGACGCCAACGGCGGCTGGGGCCTGCGCGACGCGGCCGCGGCCCTCCGCGAGCTCGAGCCGTACGGCCTGGAGTACGCCGAACAGCCCTGCGCCACCGTCGAGGAACTTGCCGCGCTGCGCCGCCTCGACCCGGGCACGCCCATCGCGGCCGACGAGTCGATCCGGCGGGCGGAGGACCCCTTCCTGGTCAAGCGTGCCGGGGCGGCCGACGTCGCCGTGCTGAAGGTGCAGCCGCTGGGTGGCGTGCGCGCCTGCCTCCGGCTGGCGGAGGAGCTGGGGCTGCCGGTGGTGGTCTCGAGCGCCGTGGAGACCTCGGTGGGCCTCAGGGCCGGCGTGGCGCTGGCTGCCGCGCTGCCAGACCTGCCCTACGCCTGCGGCCTCGAGACCGGGCGCCTCCTGGTCGGCGACGTGGTCACCGAGCCGCTCATCCCCGTCGACGGCGTGCTGCCGGTGCGCCCCGTCACGGTCGAGCCCGCGCTGCTCGAGCGGTACGCAGCGGGCCCGGAGCTCACCCGGTTCTGGTTGGAGAGATGGCGGAGGGCCTCATGAGCAGCATCCACCTGGGCAGCACCATCGTCGACGCCCTCGTCAGCACCGGCGTGCGCGACGTCGTGCTCGCGCCCGGCTCGCGCAGCGCAGCGCTGGCGCTGGCCGTCGACCGCGCGGCCCGCTCGGGGGCGCTGCGGCTGCACGTACGGGTCGACGAGCGCGTGGCGTCGTTCACGGCGCTCGGCCTCGCGAAGGCGGCGGAGCGGCCCGTGGCGGTCATCACCACCTCCGGCACCGCCGTCGCCAATCTCGCACCCGCCGCCATGGAGGCCCGCGCCTCCGGCGTCCCGCTGGTGTTCGTCACCGCCGACCGGCCCGCACACTTCGTCGGCACCGGCGCCAGCCAGACCGCGGACCAGCTCGGCGCGCTCGGCCCGGCGGGCCTGGGCGTGGTGCGCCTGTCGTCGGAATCGGGCGACGCGGCGGCCTGGGCCGCCGGCGTGCACCGCGCCGTCGTGCTGGCCGCCGGGCACCGCACCCGCCGCCCCGGGCCGGTCCAGCTCAATGCCGAGTTCGCCGCGCCGATGGTGTCGCCGCTGCCCGAGCCCGCCCGCTGGCCGCTGGCGGTGACCCCCAGCAGACCCGGCCCGTCGCACAGGCTCGAGGAGCCGCTGCGCACGGTCGTGCTCGCGGGAGACGCGCCGCCCGAGGTGGGGGCCGAGGCCCGCCGCGTGGCGGAGGCCGCCCGGGCGCCGCTGTTCGCCGAACCCAGTTCGAACGCCCGCGGAGGCGACTGTGCGATCGCCGGCTACCGGCGCCTGCTGGCCACGCTCGGCGGCGACATCGAGCGCGTCGTCGTGTTCGGCCACCCCACGCTGTCGCGGCCGGTGACCGCGCTCATGTCCCGGGCCGACGTCGAACTCGTCGTCGTCACGTCGACGGCGGACTGGCCCGACCCGGGGCACCGCGCCGTCGTCGTGGCAGACGTCGTGGAACTGCCCGCCCAGGACGAGGCCTGGCTGGCGCGCTGGCGCAACGCCGACTCCGCCGCAGTCGGCGGCGGCTTCTCGCAGCGCCACGTGGCACGCTCGGTCCTCGCGTCGCTCGACGGCGGCCACGACCTCGTCCTCGGCTCCAGCTCGATCATCCGCGCCGCCGACTCCATCGCGGCCACCGACGACGCCCCCCGCGTGTTCGCCAACCGGGGCGTCGCGGGCATCGACGGGACCATCGCCACCGCCACCGGCATCGCGCTGGCCGACGGCCGCCCCAGCACCGTGCTGATCGGCGACCTCACCGCGCAGCACGACCTGGGCGCCCTCGTCCGCCCCACCCTCGAACCGTGGCCCTCGCTGCGGGTGGTGGTCGCCGACGACGACGGCGGGTCGATCTTCCACACCCTCGAGCAGGGCGCCCCCGACTACGCCGACAGCTTCGAGCGGGTGTTCGGCACGCCGCAGGGCCTCGACCTCGTGGCCGTGGCCACGGCGATGGGCTGGCGCGCGGTGCGGGTGGCTGACCAGGAGGCGCTCGACGGGGCGCTCGCCTCGGACGCCGACTTCATCGTGGCTGCGGTGCCCCGTCCTGCGCCGTGAGCCAGTTGCGCACGGCCAGCGTGGCGCGCACGTCATCCTCGTTGTAGTCGAGGACGCGCTGCCGCGCCGCTGCCCGCTCCGCCTCCGCGTCGGAGTCCACCGCCTGCGAGAACCACGTCTGGGACGCGAGGCCGCCCGGCTCCTCGTCGCGCCACCGGAAGCCGGCGCCGCGGCTGGCGACCACCTTGAGCCCCAGGCCGTCGACCCCGACGAAGTTGTCGCGGACGTAGCCGAACAGGTCCGTGAAGTGGTCCCTGATGAGTTCGGTGGCGGCGAGCAGGGCCGGGTCTGCGCTGCGCTCGGCCAGCCGGCGCAAGTGCACCGTCTCGTAGTCGCTGTAGTGGAACACCCTCAGGCCCGGGTGGCGCTCCACCATGCCGAGCAGCCACCGCGCGAACTCCGCGGCCACGGCCGTCTCCGACCGTTGCGTGAGGTGCTCGAACCGGCTGAAGTGCTGGAACGTCGAGCCCCGTTCGTCGGTCACCAGCACGCCCCACAGGTAGACGGTGCCGTCGTCGGCGGTCTCGATGTCGAGGTCGATCTCGACGGCGGCGCGCGGCACGTCGATGGGCTCGATGCTGACGCGCTCGAGCTCCACGCCGCTGGCCAGCATCCGGGCGCGGCGGGCGGCCTGGCGCAGCCGGTGCTCCGGCCGGTCGCGGTGGCCGGTGAGCGGGAGGTAGCGGGGGAGGATGGCGTCGATGTCGGCGTCGGCCAACTCCGCCACGGTCTTGATGCCGAGGCTGAGCAGCGTCTGCAGTTCGCGCACGTCGAGCGGCGCCTTGGAGATGCGCAGCGAGAGGTCGTCGTCGTCGATCAGCGGCCGGCACACCTGCCACCAGGCGCACCATTCGCACTCCTTGATGCGGATGGGGCGTACCACCGGGGGCGGGTCGTCGACCCCGGTGCGTTCGCGGGCATGCTCCGCCACGTACACGCGGAAGCCGTGCTCGTGGTCGTAGCGCTCGAGCGCGGAGCGGAGCTTGTGCCCGGCGGTCTTCGAATAGGTGCGGATGAACTTCACCGAGAGGTCCACCCACGTGGCCGACGGCTCACCTCCGGCGGCGCGGTCGTCGCCCACGACGGCGGCCAGCGGCGCCGAGGAGGCGAACCCGCAGGACTCGAGGAGCCGCCAGTGGTGTGCCAACTCCAGCAGCACGCCCTCGCGGTAGAGGCGGTAGCGCAGGTCTGGTAGCGGGGCGAGGGTGCCGATGGCGCCCAGCGTCGAGACCTGCAGCTGCGTGGCACCGTTCTGCTTCTCGCGCACGCGGTAGGGCTTGACCTTCAACGGCCAGTAGCCGGGGGCGCCGGCCTCGGTGTCGGCGCCGCGCACGAGCGCGTCGGGCCGTCCGCTGCGGTGCCCGTCGAGGTCCATCGGCAGCACGCCGCCGAGGATGAGCGGCGCGCCGGCACCCATGGCCTCGAGGGCCGCCTGCTGCCGGTCCTCCCAGGACGCCCCCTGGGCGTGCATGTCGCGGAGGTCCACCACGCCCTCGGTGCGCAGGACCAGCCTGTTGAGCACTTCGTCGCGGAAGTCCGACCCGCCCTGGAAGGACTCGCGCAGCGACTCGTCGTGCGGCTTGTCGGGCTGCGTGACCGTGGGGTCGAACGTGTGGAACGTCTTCACCGGGCAACTGCGCGCGGCGTAGGCGTCCAGCACGAATCCGTTCATCGGCGCTTCCACCCGCGGTGCAGCGCGACGATGCCCCCCGCGTGGTCCTGCCACTCGACGCCCTGCCAGCCGGCCTCGCGCATCAGGTCAGCGAGCCCCTGCTGGTCTGGCCAGGCCAGGATCGACTCGGCCAGGTAGCCGTAGGCCACCGGGTTGCTCGACAGCTTCGCGATGCGCGGCAGCGCTGCCACGAGGTAGTTGGTGTAGACGTGCTTGAACGCCTTGTTGGTGGGGGAGGAGAACTCCGCGATCACCACGCGGCCGCCCGGCTTCGTGACGCGGTGCATCTCCCTCAGCGCGTCGAGCGTGCGCTCCACGTTGCGCAGGCCGTAGGAGATGGTCACGGCGTCGAACGCGTCGTCGTCGAACGGCAGGGCCAGCGCGTCGCCGGCGACGAAGTCGAGGCCCGGCTGCTGGCGGCGACCCTGCGCGAGCATGCCCAACGAGATGTCGCTGGGCACCACGTAGGCGCCGTGCTCGGCGAGGGCCGCCGACGACGTACCGGTGCCGGCCGCGAGGTCCAGGATGCGTTGCCCGGGCTCCGGTTCCACGGCCGCGACGGTGGCTCTGCGCCACCTGCGCACCTGCCCCATGCTCAGCACGTCGTTGAACAGGTCATAGCGCTTGGCGACGCCGTCGAACATGGCGGCGACATCGCCTCGCCGCTTGTCGAGGCTCGCGCGGCTGCCGGGCTCACTCTGCATTGTTTCACCCTAGCGCTGCCCACCGACCGTTGCCGAGGGCGCCGGGTTCGACCCGGTTGCGCACATGGTGGACAATGGCGGACGTGGCTAAGAAAGACGTCGTGCTCCAGGTGGACAACCTCAAGAAGGGCTATGGCCCGGTGACCATCGTGGAGGGCTTCTCCATGAAGGTGCGAGCGGGGGAGGCCGTGGCGCTCACGGGGCGCAACGGCGCCGGCAAGTCCACGGTGCTGCGCTGCCTCGTCGGCGCGGACCGGCCCGACGAGGGCACCGTCACCGTCAACGGCATCAAGGTCTCCGAGACCAACCCCGTCATCCGGCGCGACGTCGCGACCGTGATCGACGACCTCGACTTCTTCCCCGACCTGTCGGTGGTCGAGCACCTCGACCTGCTCGCCCGTGCGCACGGGCTCGAGCACCCCGACGAGCTGGTCGACGAGGTGCTCGAGGAGGTCCAGCTCGTGCCGCAGGCCGGCCAGCTGCCCTCGACCCTGTCGTCGGGCCAGCGTCGCCGCCTCGCGCTGGCCACCGCGTTCGTCCGCCCGCGCCAACTGCTGGTGCTCGACGAGCCCGAGCAGCGACTCGACGTGGAGGGCGTCGCCTGGCTGGGCCAGCGCCTCAAGGCGGACCTCGACGGCGGCCTGGCGATCGTGCTGGCCAGCCACGAGCCGTCGCTGTTGGAGGCCATCGGCGCGCGCACCATCCGGCTGGGGGCCTGACCTTGACCGCCACCAACGACCGGTTCGATGCCGTGGGCGTCGTCGACGAGAAGCAGCTCAAGCTGCTGATGAAGGATTGGCGCCGCGGGCGCGCAGACCGGAGCCTGTGGCAGGCACTGTCCGACGGTTACGTCATGGTGTTCTCGATCGTGCTGATCACCGCCATGCTGGTCTCCTCGATCGTGCGGGCCCAACAGGTGGTGGCCGTCTGTGACACCGCCGGCTGCCTGGCTGCGCGTGGCCTGCTGCCCTGGGCCGCCGTCGCCGGCATCCTCGCGTCCACGTTGGTGCTGTCGCGCATGTTCGGCCCCGTCGTGGCGTCGGCCGCCGAGGGCTTCTGGTTGATGGACGGCCCCACGGACCGACGCCGGCTGCTGGCCGGCAGGCTGGTCGCGGCCATCGTCCTCGCGCTCGTGGTCGGCGGCCTGCTCGGCGCGCTGGTGGCGGCGCTGACGGGGTCGTCGCTGGCGGAAGTCGGCATCTGGGCGTTGGCCGGCGGCTTCGGCGCCGCGGGCCTGTTGGCGTTCGCCGCCGCCGAACAGGGCCTCGACCGCCGTTGGGTCGTCATCACGCTGCAGTGGATCATCGGCGCGGCCGCCATCGGCACGCTCGTCATCCTGGTCTTCGGCGCGGCCGGCTGGCTCGACCTCGGCGAGGCGAAGATCCTCGCCGTCGAACTCGCCTACATCGTGGCCGGTGCAGGCCTGCTGCTGGTCGTCGTGGCCGGCCTGGTCGCCCACCACCGCCTCCGCGGCGTGCGCCGCAACCGCCTCACCGCGGGCGGGTCACTGCTGAGCGGCCTGCAGGGTGCGGCCTTCGCCCTGGAGTTCGCGCTCATCCGCGACATCCTCATCGAGGCCAAGGCACGCGAGCGCGGCCACGTGAACCCGACCCGCGGGTCGGGTTCGGGCATGAACGCCCTGGTCATGCGCGACGTGCAGCGCCTCTGGCGCCAGCCGCTGCGCCTGCTGACGCTGGCCGCCACCGTCGTGGTGCCCTACGCCGTGCAGGCGCTCGGCCTGGCCACGCTCAACCCGCCGATCTCCGCGCTCGTGCTCGTCGCGGCGCTGATCCCGTTCATGAACTCGCTGCGCGTGCTGACCCGCACCAAGGGCCTGCAACGTTGCTTCCCGTTCGACCCGGGCAAGGTCAAGCAGGCCGCGATGGTGGTGCCCGGCGTGCTCGCGCTGCTGTGGTCCATCGCGGCGCTGCCGGCGTTCATGGGCGTCGGCGGCGGCGTCGCCGTCGCCCCGGTCGACGCGGCCTCGGCCGCGGTCGTGACCGGCATCGCCGGGTTCCTCGGCGCCGTGCGCTGGGTCTCGGCGCGCCCGCCGGACTATTCGGGCCCCATCATGTCGACGGGGTTCGGTGCCATGCCGCCCGGCCTGATGTTCTCGCTGCTGCGCGGCGTCGACATGGTCGCGCTGGTGACCCTGCCCGTGGTGCTGGGGTGGCCGGTGTGGATCTCGCTGGTGGTGGGCCTCATCGCCTTCATGATCCTGCGCAGCGGCCTGGACCGCGAGCAGCTCATGGAGCAGCAGGAGGAGCAGAAGCGTCAGCTCGACGAGGAGCGCCGCCGCCGCGACGGTACGGCGGCGCCCCGCGACAAGATCAAGGTCCAGCGCAAGCGCTGACCTGCCGAGGGCCTAGACCGACAGCTTGCCGACGGCCACGATGGGCACGACCCGGCCCTCGGTGAGCTGGTACTGGCAGCCCACGATGCCCAGGCGCTGGGATGCGACCGCGTCGCTGATCACCCGGGAGCTGCGCATCAACGAGTTGATGGTGTTGGCCAGGTGCCGGCGGCCCACGGCGTCGGCGTCGATCGCGTTCGGGTCGACGTAGGGCGTGTCGCGGTGTTCGCTGAGCCATTCCTGCTGCACCGCTGGCTGGATCTCCTCCAGTTCCCGGCGGATGGCCGGGGTGACCTCGCTCGGCTCCGCGCTCGACTGGTTGATGGCGGCTGCCACCGCCCCGCACGAGCCGTGGGCCAGCACCACGATGACGGCGATGCCCAGTTCCGCGACGGCGAACTCCATCGTGGCGGTGGCGTTGGAGTTGGAGATCTGGCCGATGTTGCGGAAGACGAACAGGTCGCCCAGGCCGCAGTCGAAGAGGATCTCGGCGGCCACCCGCGAGTCCGAGCAGCCCAGGAACGCCGCGTTGGGGGCTTGGCTGGACGACAGCTCGCTCCTGCGCTCGGCGCTCTGCTGCGGGTGGTCCAGCGTGCCGGCCATGAAGCGGCGGTTGCCCTCGGCGAGGATGTCCCAGGCCTCCTGCGGGGTCATGCGTGGTGCGGTCATGTGCGTCCTTTCGGTCGGGTCCGAGAGTACGGCACGCTGCGCCGCCGGTCCCCGTCGTCCGGGAGCGTGTCAGCGTGGCAGCCTGACCGTGCCCGCCAGCGCGTCCGCGGCGCGCACCAGGGCGAGGTGCGAGAACGCCTGGGGGAAGTTGCCCATCTGCCTGCGCGCCACCGGGTCGTACTCCTCCGAGAGGAGGCCGACGTCGTTGGCGTACGAGGACAGGCGGCGCATGAGGCTGCGGGCGTCATCCATGCGCCCGGTCATCGCGTACTGCTCCACCAGCCAGAACGAGCAGGCCAGGAACGGGTGCTCGTCGCCCGGCAGGCCGTCGACGCCGGTGTCGGTGCGGTACCGGTGCACCAGGCCGTCGCGCATCAGGGTCTGTTCGATCCGCTCGACCGTGGCGAGCATCCGGGGGTCGTCGGGGGCGCAGTAGCCGACCTGGGGGAGCAGGAGGAGCGAGGCGTCGACGTCGGTGGTGCCGTAGTACTGCGTGAAGTGGCCGTCGGAGACGCCATGGGTGTTGATCTCGTCGCAGACGCGCTGACGCAGCTCGCGCCAGTGCTCCACCGGTCCCTCGAGCCCGTGCTTCTCGACGGCCCTGACTGCGCGGTCGAAGGTGGCCCACATCATGACCCGGGAATGGGTGAAGGCGCGCGGCTCGCCCCGCACCTCCCACAGGCCGTTGTCGGGGCGGTCGAACTGGTCGGCTGCGTACTGCACGAGGTGGACCTCGAGCCGCCAGGAGAACTCGGAGTCGGCCAGGCCGGCATCGCGCGCGGCCGACAGCGTCACGAGCACCTCGCCCACGACGTCGGCCTGGTACTGCAGCGACGCGGCGTTGCCCACGCGCACGGGGCGGGATCCGGCGTAGCCGGACAGGTGCGGCAGTTCATGCTCCGGGAGGTTGCGCTCACCGGCGAGGCCGTACATGATCTGCAGGTCGGCCGGATCGCCCGCGACGGCACGCAGCAGCCAGGTGCGCCAGTTGTCGGCGAGGTCGACGAATCCGTGGGCGAGCAGCGCCTCGAGCGTCAGGGCGGCGTCGCGCAGCCACACGAACCGGTAGTCCCAGTTGCGGACGCCGCCGAGGTCCTCGGGCAGCGAGGTGGTGGCCGCCGCCGCGATCCCGCCCGTGTCCTGGTTGGTGAGGGCCCGCAGGAGCAGCAGGGACCGGACCACCTCCGGCTCGTGCCCGTCGACCAGTTGGATCCGGTCGGCCCACTCCTGCCACCACTCCCGGGTCTGCGCCAGCGACTGCGCGACGTCGACCGGCTCCGGCACCGGCCTGAACGACGGGAACCAGGTCAGCGTGAGGTCGACCCGGTCCTCCGCCTCCACCCGGAGGCGCGCCACGTGCCGGTGGCCGTCGGGACGGAGTTGGACGCCGCGCACGACGATCGCGTCAGGGCCGGCGATCGCGACCAGCTCGGGCTGGTCCGGCGTACCGGTCTGGCGTACCCATGGCAGGGCGCGGGCGTAGTCGAAGCGAATCCGCAGGTCCGTGGCGAACTCGACGGTGCCCTCGACGCCGACCAGCCTGCGCACCAGGTCGGTGCGGTCGGGCGCCGCTTGCGGACCGTCGCCCACGGGCATGAAGTCGTGGACCTCGGCCACCCCGGTCGCGGTCTCCCACCGGGTGACCAGCACGAAGGTGTGGTCGTCGTACCTGCGGGTGACGGTCGCCCCGCGGTCTACCGGGTGGAGGCCCCAGCCGCCGTCGTCCGTTCCGCCGAGCAGCCCGGCGAACACCGAGGGGGAGTCGAGCCGCGGGACGCACAGCCAGTCGATGTGCCCGTGTCGCGACACGAGTGCGGCCGTGCGGCAGTCGCTCAGCAGGGCGTAGTCCTCGATGGGGGTCACCACCCGCCCATCTTGGCACCGCGGCACGCGCGGTGCCAGAGGTCGGGCTAGCCCGCGAGGAGTCCCAGCGCCTGCAGCATCGGCACGAACTTCGCAGCGGTCTCCGCCAGTTCCGATTCGGGGGAGGAGTCCGCCACGATGCCGGCGCCGGCGAACAGTTGGATCTGGTTCGGGGTCTCGGGGCGCACCTGGCCGCCGCGCAGCGCGATGGCCCACTCGCCGTCGCCCTGCGTGTCCACCCAGCCGACCGGGCCGGCGTAGCGGCTGCGGTCGAGGGATTCGAGCTCTGAGATGACGTCGAGCGCCAGGTGCGTCGGCGTGCCGCACACCGCCGCGCTGGGGTGCAGGGCAGCGGCGAGCGTCAGTGCGCTGGCGTCGCCGTCGACCACGCCGGTGATGTCGGTGGCCAGGTGCATGACGTTGGGCAGCTTCAGCACCGACGGCGCCTCGGGCACGTTCATCGCGTTGCAGTAGGGCGCCAGCGCCTGTGCCACGGATTCGACGGCGAACTCATGCTCGGAGACGTCCTTGCGGGAGCCCGCGAGGCGGGTGGCGAGCCGCAACGGGTCTGCCGCCTCGTCGTCGCTCCACACCGTGCCCGCGAGCACGCGGGAGGTGACGAGGCCACCCTCGCGCCGCACCAGCAGTTCGGGGGTGGCGCCGATCATGCCGTCGACCAGGTAGGCCCACGTCATGGGGTAGCTGGCCATGAGTTCGCGCAGCAGGTGGCGCAGGTCGAGCGGCTCCTCGGCGCGGGCGATGAGGTCTCTGGCGAGGACCACCTTGTGCACGTCGCCGCGGCGGATGAGGTCGACGACCTTGCCGACCTTCGCGGTCCAGACGTCCTCGGCCATGGAGCCGCCGACGGTGGTGAGGCCCTTCGGCACGCGGACAGGCTCGCCGACGGCGGGCAGCGCCGCGTCGACCCGGGCGGGCCCGAGCTTGGTGATCCAGGCGAGCCCGCCCCGGCGGCCGATCACGACCTCGGGGACGGTCAGGACTGAGCGTTCCTCCGAGCGGTCCGGGTCGAAGGTGAAGGTGCCCACGGCGATGGGGCCGGTGCCGAACTCGCCGAGCATCTCGGAGTCGTGGTCGATCTGGTCGGAGATCTCGTCCCACCAGACGTCGGCGGCCTCCAGCCGGTCGGTCTCGAAGCGGGCGACCTCGCCCAACCCGACGAAGCCCTCGCCCCGGCGCAGGAACGCCGTCGACGGGCCGGACTCGGGGAGGAATCTCTCCAGGGGCCCGGGGTCCTCGATCGCGACAGTCGTCGCACGCATCCGAGCGCTCCCGAAGTCCAGAATCACCTACGCGAGCATAGTCGCCGGTGCGCCACGGGGCCATTCAGCCCTGAATTGCGGACGGGGCCGAGCCCCGTAATTACACAAGCTCGGCGTGACCAAATAGTGCCGTCAACCCCCGATTGGCTACGTCTGGCGCTGTGAACCGCTTGGTTGGCCGAAATCCTTCCCCAGCCCTAGACTGACCCGGTAATCACCGTCGTAGTCGACAGGAGTGTGTATGTCGTTCGCCAGCTCTGGCACGGCCCGCCCCACCCAGGAGTCCGACGTCATCGTCGTCGGCGCCGGACCGGGCGGATCAGCGACAGCCACCTACCTCGCGAGGCACGGGCTCAGCGTCACCCTGCTCGAGAAGTCGCACTTCCCGCGGGAGAAGGTCTGCGGTGACGGCCTCACCCCCCGCGCCACCCGCGCGCTGACCCGGCTGGGCATCGACACCTCCGAAGAGGCCGGCTGGATCCACAACAAGGGCCTCCGCGTGCACGGCGGCCACGTGAAGCCGTTCGAGCTGCTGTGGCCTGACCTCACCGACTTCCCGCCCTACGGCGTGCAGCGCCCCCGCTCCGACTTCGACGACATGCTCGCCAGGCACGCCGTCGCGGCCGGCGCCGAACTGGTCGAGGGCGCCAACGTGACCAACGCGGTGCTCGACGACCGCACCGGGCGCATCACCGGCGTCGAGACCAAGGACGGCCGCATCTTCAAGGCCCCGTACGTGGTGGCCGCCGACGGCAACTCCGCCCGCCTGGCCATCTCGATGGGCCTCAACAAGATCGACAGCCGCCCCATGGGCGTGGCCGTTCGCACGTACTACAAGAGCCCGCTCAGCGACGACGAGTTCCTCGAGTCGCACCTGCAGCTGTGGGACGGCGAGCCCGGCAAGTCGACGCTGCTGCCCGGCTACGGCTGGATCTTCCCGATGGGCGACGGCACCTGCAACGTCGGCCTCGGCGTGCTCAGCACCTCGAAGGGCTTCGGCCAGACCAACTACCGCGACCTGCTGAAGCGTTGGCTCGCCGGTACCCCGGAGGAGTGGGGCTACCGCGACGAGAACATGGTGGGCAAGGTGCAGAGCGCAGCGCTGCCGATGGCCTTCAACCGCCAGCCGCACTACGGCCGGGGCTTGGTGCTGGTGGGCGACGCCGGTGGCATGGTCAGCCCGTTCAACGGTGAGGGCATCGCCTACGCCATGGAGGCGGGCGAACTCGCCGCGCAGGCCCTGGCCGAGGCGAAGTCCCGCGGCGTCGGCACGGCATCCGCCGAGCGCGCCATGCAGGCGTACCCCGCCGCACTCAAGGACAGCCTCGGTGGCTACTATCGCCTCGGAATGATCTTCACCAAACTCATCGGCGACCCGCGGATCATGTACATCTGCACCCGGTACGGTCTGCCCCGGCCCATGTTGATGCGCTTCGTGATGAAGCTGCTGGCCAACCTCACCGACGCCCGCGACGGCGACGCGATGGACCGGATCATCAACACCTTGTGCAAGGTCGCTCCGTCGGCGTGATCGGAAGGAAAGAAGGATGAACCCCTATATCCCCATCGTCGGCATGGTGCTGCTCGCCACCGTGTTCGTCGTGGTCTCCATGGGGCTGAGCCTGGTCGTCGGGCCGGCTCGCTACAACCGTGCGAAGTACGACAGCTACGAGTGCGGCATCCAGCCGACGCCGCAGCCGATCGGCGGCGGCCGGTTCCCGGTCAAGTACTACATCACGGCGATGATGTTCATCGTGTTCGACATCGAGGTCGTGTTCCTGCTCCCGTGGGCGGTCGCCTACAACCAGCTCAGCATGTTCGCGATCATCGCCATGATCGTGTTCATCGTGCTGTTCTTCATCCCTTACGTCTATGTCCTGCGCCGCAACGGCCTCGACTGGGAATGATCGGAGATAAGCAATGGGTATCGAAGACAAGATTCCTAGCGGCATCCTGCTGACCACGTTCGAAGGCATCTTCGGGTGGGTCCGCAAGGCCTCGTTCTGGCCCGCGACGATGGGCTTGGCCTGCTGCGCCATCGAGATGATGGCGTTCGGCACGCCCCGCTACGACGCCGGCCGGTGGGGCCAGGAGGTCTTCCGCGCGTCCCCCCGCCAGGCGGACCTGATGATCGTGTCGGGCCGGGTGTCGCAGAAGATGGCCCCCGTCATCCGCCAGGTCTACGACCAGATGCCCAACCCCAAGTGGGTCATCTCCATGGGTGCCTGTGCCTCGTCCGGCGGCATGTTCAACAACTACGCGATCGTGCAGGGCTGTGACCACTTCCTGCCCGTCGACATGTACATCCCCGGCTGCCCGCCCCGCCCCGACATGCTGATCGAGGGCATGTTCAAGCTGCGCGAGAAGGTGCAGAAGTACCCGATGGGCGCCAACATGGTGCGCCACGTCGAGGACACCGAGCAGGCCGCCCTCGCGGCCCCGGCGAAGGTCGAGATGAAGGGCCTCATGCGATGAGCGACGACCTCACCCCCGAGGAGAACCTGCCGGCCACCTCGGGCCTCCCGGCCCAGCAGCCCGTCTTCACCAGCAAGGCGGGCATGTGGTCGCGCGGCGCCGGTGACACCTCTGGCTACGGCGGCCTCCGCCGTGACCTGAGCATGCCCGGCCGCACCGAGCCGCCCTTCGACGACGCCTCCGACGCCGTCCACGGCCGTGCGCTGGAACTGC
Source organism: Tessaracoccus lubricantis (assembly GCF_039544535.1). NCBI lineage: Bacteria > Bacillati > Actinomycetota > Actinomycetes > Propionibacteriales > Propionibacteriaceae > Tessaracoccus > Tessaracoccus lubricantis. Next base: position 16,939 of record NZ_BAABLV010000046.1, on the reverse strand, counting down.
TGTCGGAGGAACTGGGCGGCGCCCGCTTCCTGTTCGACCGCGGCGAACTCACCATCTACGTGCCGCGCGAGCACCTGGCCACCGTCGCCAGGACGTTCCGCGACGACGCCTTCCTGCGCTTCGAGGTGTGCGTGTCGGTCTCCGGCGTGCACTACCCGAACGAGAAGGGTGCCGAACTGCACTCGGTGTACCACCTGTTGAGCTACACCCACAACCGCCGCGTCCGCCTCGAGGTCACGTGCCCGGAGGAGGATCCCCACATCCCGTCGGTGGTGGCCACCTACCCGATGGCCGACTACCACGAGCGCGAGACGTGGGACATGTTCGGCATCATCTTCGACGACCACCCGTCGCTCACGCGCATCCTCATGCCGGACGACTGGAAGGGCCACCCGCAGCGCAAGGACTACCCGCTGGGTGGCGTCGACGTCGAGTACAAGGGCGCGAAGGTGCCCGCTCCCGACAACCGGAGGACCTACTCGTGACCCAGACCCACGCAACCACCGAGGACATCTTCGCCGGCAGCGGTGACGAGAAGATCGACCGGGTCTACCTGGCCCAGGGCGGCGACTGGACCGACATCGCGGCCGAGCAGGCCGAGCGCGGCGACGAGACCATCGTCGTCAACATGGGCCCCCAGCACCCGTCGACGCACGGCGTGCTGCGCCTGATCCTCGAGATGGACGGCGAGACCGTCAAGTCCATCCGCCCCGGCATCGGCTTCCTGCACACCGGCATCGAGAAGAACATGGAGTACAAGACGTGGACCCAAGGCGTGACCTACGTCACGCGCATGGACTACGTCGCCCCGCTGTTCAACGAGGCCGTCTACTGCCTGGCCGTCGAGAAGCTGCTCGGCATCACCGACGACATCCCCGAGCGCGCCAACGTCATCCGCGTGCTGATGATGGAGCTCAACCGCATCGCCTCGCACCTGGTCGCCATGGGCACCGGTGGCATGGAGATCGGCGCGCTCACCGTGATGACCATCGCGTTCCGCGAGCGCGAGATGATCCTGGACTTCTTCGAGGCCATCTCCGGCCTGCGCATGAACCACGCGTTCATCCGCCCCGGCGGCGTCGCCAACGACCTGCCCGAGGACGGCATCAGCCACCTGCGCACCATCGTCGACTGGCTGAAGAAGCACCTGCCGGAGTACGCGGCGTTCTGCAACGAGAACCCCATCTTCATCGGCCGCCAGTCCGGCGTCGGTGTCATGGACCTCACCGCCGCCACCATGATGGGCATGTCCGGCCCACCGCTGCGCGCCACCGGCTATGCCTGGGACCTGCGCAAGACGCAGCCCTACTGCGGCTACGAGACCTACGACTTCGACGTGGTCACCTGGGATTCGGATGACTGCTACGGCCGCTTCCGCATCCGCCTGCAGGAGTGCTGGGAGTCGCTGAAGATCGTCGAGCAGTGCATCGAGCGCCTCGAGCGCACGCAGGGCCAGCCCGTGATGGTCGCAGACCAGAAGATCGCCTGGCCCGCGCAGCTGTCGGTGGGTGCCGACGGCCAGGGCAACAGCAACGAGCACATCAAGCACATCATGGGCGAGTCCATGGAAGCGCTCATCCACCACTTCAAGATCGTGACCGAGGGTTTCAGGGTTCCGGTGGGCCAGGTGTACCAGGCCATCGAATCCCCCAAGGGCGAACTCGCGTGCCACGTCGTCTCAGACGGCGGGACCCGCCCCTACCGGGTGCACTTCCGCGACCCGGGATTCAACCACCTGCAGGCGATTCCGATGATGTGCGAGGGCGGCATGATGTCCGACGTCGTCGTCGCCATCGCCAGCCTCGACCCCGTCCTTGGAGGTGTGGACCGATGAGCGGCCACTTTGCCAGCCACTTCCCCGATTCCGGTTCGGTGGATTACACCGACCAGTCGAGCAACATCGACGACACCACGATCGGTGAACTCCGCGAACTCGCCGCCCGGTACCCGCAGCCGCGGTCCGCGCTGCTGCCGATGCTGCACCTGGTGCAGTCCGTCGACGGCCGCATCAGCCCCCGCGGCATCGAGGTCTGCGCCGACGTGCTGGGCATCAGCACCGCGCAGGTCTCCGGCGTGGCCACCTTCTACACCATGTACAAGCGCCGCCCGGCCGGCAAGCAGCACGTCGGTGTGTGCACCACCGCGCTGTGCGCCGTGATGGGTGGCGACATCCTGCTGGACCGCGCCAAGAAGAAGCTCGGCATCGACGAGGGCGAGACCACGCCCGACGGCCAGATCTCGCTGGAGCGCCTCGAGTGCAACGCGGCGTGCGACTTCGCCCCCGTGATGATGGTCAACTGGGAGTTCTTCGACAACATGACGCCGGAGAAGGCCGACGACCTGCTGGAGAAGCTGGCCAACGACGAGGAGGTCGTCTCGTCGCGTGGCGCGACGATCACCTCGTGGCGTGAGGCCGAGCGCGTGCTCGCCGGCTTCCCCGACGGCCGCGCCGACGAGGGCCCCTCGGCCGGCCCCGCGTCGCTCGCCGGCCGCGAGATCGCCCGCGAGAACAACTGGAAGGCCCCGGCCGCTGACGCGAAGCCGGCGGCTGCCGAGCAGGAGGCCGCACGGTGACCGATCTGCTGACCCCCGTCCTCAGCGAACAGTGGGGCGAGCCGAACTCCTGGAAGTTGGCCCGCTACGAAGCCACTGGCGGCTACCGCGCGATGCGCACGGCGCTCACGATGCAGCCGGTGGACCTGGTCAACCTGGTCAAGGACGCCAACCTCCGCGGCCGCGGCGGCGCGGGCTTCCCGACGGGCATGAAGTGGTCCTTCGTGCCGCAGGACAACCCCAACCCGAAGTACCTCGTCGTCAACGCCGACGAGTCGGAGCCGGGCACCTGCAAGGACATCCCGCTGATGATGGCCACGCCCCACACGCTGGTGGAGGGCATCATCGTGTCGGCCTACGCCATCAACTGCCACACCGCGTTCATCTACTGTCGCGGTGAGGTGCTGCACGTGATCCGCCGCCTGCAGCAGGCGGTGCGTGAGGCCTATGCGGCCGGCTACCTGGGCAAGAACATCCTCGGCACCGGCTACGACCTCGACATCATCGTGCACGCCGGCGCCGGTGCCTACATCTGCGGTGAGGAGACGGCGCTGCTCGACTCGCTCGAGGGCCGACGCGGCCAGCCGCGCCTGCGCCCGCCGTTCCCCGCCGTCGCCGGCCTGTACGCCTCGCCCACGGTGGTCAACAACGTCGAGTCGATCTCCTCGGTGCCGGCCATCGTCAACCACGGCGCCGAATGGTTCCAGTCGATGGGCACGGAGAAGTCGAAGGGCTTCACGTTGTACTCGCTGTCCGGCCACATCAAGACCCCCGGCCAGTTCGAGGCGCCGATGGGCGTCACCCTGCGCGAGCTGATCGAGCTCGGCGGCGGCATGCGCGACGGCCACGAGCTGAAGTTCTTCACCCCGGGCGGTTCCTCGACCCCGATCCTGACCCCCGAGCACCTCGACCTCCCGATGGACTACGAGGGCATGGCGGCGGCGGGCTCGATGCTGGGCACCAAGGCCCTGCAGATCTTCGACGACACCACGTCGGTGGTGCGCACCACGCTGCGCTTCGTCGAGTTCTACAAGCACGAGAGCTGCGGCAAGTGCACCCCGTGCCGTGAGGGCACCTGGTGGCTCGTCCAGCTCTTGATGAAGTTCGAGGCCGGCACCGCCATGGAGGGCGACGTCGACAAGCTCCTCGACATCTGTGACAACATCGGCGGCCGCTCGTTCTGCGCGCTCGCCGACGGTGCGGTCGCCGCCGTCACCTCGGCGGTGCGGCACTTCCGCTCCGAGTTCGAGGCGGGCTACCACACGCCCGCCTGGGAGCTGTTCCCCTACGAGAAGAGCGCACTGTTCGCCGCGGAAGGAGACGTGCGATGACCGTCGACGCCAAGCAGACCTCGGCTGAGGTGGCGCCGAAGCCCGACATGGTCACGCTGACCATCGACGGCACGGAGGTGAGCGTCCCGAAGGGCACGCTGATCATCCGGGCCGCCGAGATGATCGGCACCGCCATCCCGCGCTTCTGCGACCACCCGCTGCTCGACCCGGTCGGCGCCTGTCGCCAGTGCATGGTCGACATCCCCGACGCCGGCAACGGCCGCGGGTTCCCCAAGCCGCAGGCCTCCTGCACCATGCCGGTGGCCGAGGGCATGAAGGTCAACACCCAGCTCACCTCGCCCGTCGCCGAGAAGGCGCAGCGGGGCATGCTGGAGTTCCTCCTCATCAACCACCCGCTGGACTGCCCCATCTGCGACAAGGGCGGCGAGTGCCCCCTGCAGAACCAGGCGCTGGCCAACGGCCCGGGGGAGAGCCGCTTCACCGAACTGAAGCGCACGTTCCCGAAGCCGGTCAGCATCTCCGCGCAGATCCTCCTCGACCGCGAGCGCTGCGTGCTGTGCGCGCGCTGCACCCGCTTCTCCGAGCAGATCTCGGGTGACCCGTTCATCGCGCTGGTCGAGCGCGGCGCGCTGCAGCAGGTCGGCACCTACGAGCAGGACCCGTACGACTCGTACTTCTCCGGCAACGTCGTTCAGATCTGCCCCGTGGGCGCGCTGACGTCGGCGGCCTACCGCTTCCAGGCCCGCCCGTTCGACCTCGTGTCACGGACCACCACCTGTGAGCACTGCGCCTCCGGCTGCGAGCTGCGCACGGACCAGCGTCACCATCAGGTCAAGCGCCGCCTCGCGGGCGACAAGCCCGACGTGAACGAGGAGTGGAGCTGCGACAAGGGCCGCTTCGGCTTCATGTACAGCCGCGGCGACGATCGCATCACCCGCCCGCTGGTGCGCCGCGGGGGAGTGCTGGAGCCCGCCTCGTGGCCCGAGGCCATCGACGCGGCGGTGCAGGGCCTCCGCGCGGCCGGCGCCTCCGTGGGCGTGCAGACCGGCGGCCGCCTGACCGTGGAGGGCGCCTACGCCTACGGCAAGTTCGCCCGTGCGGTGCTCGGCACCAACAACGTCGACTTCCGCTCCCGTCCCTCCTCCACGGAGGAGTCCGACTTCCTGGCCGCGCATGTAGCCGGCCGCGGGGTCGAGGAGTCGGTCACCTACGCAGACCTCGAGGCCGCCAAGCACGTCGTGCTGGTCAGCTTCGAGCCTGAGGACGAGTCGCCGATCGTGTTCCTGCGCCTGCGCAAGGCCGTGCGCAAGGGTGGCCTGAAGGTCACCACCATCGCGCCGTTCCTGTCGCGCGGTTCCGACAAGATGTCGGCGACGCTGGTGCCCACCGCCCCCGGCGGCGAGGCCGAGGCGCTTCACTCCCTCGCAGACCTCGACGCCGGCTCGATCATCCTCGTGGGTGAGCGCGCCGCCGTGTTGCCGGGCGTGCTCAGCGCCGCCGCAGCGAAGGCCGACGCCACCGGCGCCCGCCTCGCCTGGATCCCGCGCCGCGCCGGCGACGTCGGCGCCGTCGACGCCGGCTGCCTCCCGGGTCTGCTGCCCGGTGGCCGTCCCGTCGCCGACGCGGCCGCCCGCGTCGACGTGGCGTCGCACTGGGGCGTGCCGACACTGCCTGCCGAGGCCGGCCTGTCGGCCACGGAGCAGTTCAGGGCGCTGGCCGCCGGCACGCTCAAGGCCGTCGTCATCGCGGGCGTCGACCCGTACGACCTCGGAAACCCCGCCGCCGCGCTGGCCGGCCTCGAGGCCGCAGACTTCGTCGTGTCCATCGAGCAGCGCGCCAGCGCCGTCACCGAGCGCGCGAACGTGGTCTTCCCCGCAGCCCTCCTCGAGGAGCAGGCCGGTCACTTCCTGAACTGGGAGCACCGCCACGGCCGCGTCAACACCATCATCAAGCAGCCCGTCTCGCCGATGACCGACATCCGCATCCTCGCGGCCCTGTCCGACGCACTCGGCTCCGACCTCGGGTTCCGCGCACCGGGCCAGGCGTACACCGACTTCTCGGAGCTCGGTGCCTGGGACGGCGCCCGACCCGCAGCCCCCGCCGTCGAGGCGGTGCCGGCCCAGGGTGAGCTGGTCGTCGCCGGCTGGCGCGAACTGCTCGACGCCTCACAGGGCAACGACTACGAGCTGGCGCTGCGTGCCACCGCACGCCCCGCCGTCGCCCGCGTCTCCACCGCCACCGCGGAGCGCCTCGGCCTGACCGAGGTCGCCACCGTCGAGGCGGAGGGCAGCAGCCTCGTGCTGCCGGTCGACATCGTCCCGGGCATGGTCGACGACGTCGTCTGGGTGCCCGTCAACCCCGGCCTGGGTGAGCGCCTCGTCGCCGCACCCGGTTCGCCGGTCCGCGTCACGCCGGTCACCGTCGTGGAAGGAGCAGAGGCATGAACATCTTCCTGAACGACCCCTGGTGGTTGATCCTCATCAAGGTGGTGGCGCTGTTCGTCGTCCTCCTGGTCTGGACGATCTTCAACGTGTGGTACGAGCGGCGCCTCGTCGGCAAGATGCAGCACCGCCTCGGCCCCATCATGAACGGCCCCTTCGGCCTCGGCCAGGCGCTGGCGGACGGCATGAAGGCGCTCATCAAGGAGGACTTCCGCCCGAAGAACGCCGACAAGTGGCTGTTCAACCTCGCGCCCGTCCTCACCGCCGTGGCAGCCTTCACCTGCTGGACGGTCATCCCGTTCGGCGGCCAGGTGACGATCTTCGGCGTGGAGACGCGCCTCCAGCTCACCGACCTGCCCGTGGCTGCTGTGTTCATCCTGGCCTCGGCCTCGATCGGCATCTACGGCATCGTGCTGGCCGGCTGGGCGGGCAACTCCACCTACTCGTTCCTCGGCTCGATCCGCTCGACGGCGCAGATGATCTCCTACGAGATCTCGATGGGCCTGTCGATGGTGGCGGTCTTCCTGATGGCCGGCTCCATGTCGACCTCGCAGATCGTGGAGTCGCAGCGGATCCCGCTGCAGCTCGTGGTGCCGTTCACCGACATCGTGCTGCCGCTGGGCCTGCAGACCTGGTACTTCCTGCTGCTGATCCCGTCGTTCATCATCTACGCGATCGCGATGGTCGGCGAGACCAACCGTGCACCGTTCGACCTGCCCGAGTGTGAGTCCGAGCTGGTCTCCGGCTACCTCACCGAGTACTCCGGCTTCCGCTACGCGCTGTACTTCTTGGCGGAGTACATCAACATGGCCACGGTCTCGGCAGTCTGCACGACGCTGTTCCTGGGCGGCTACCTGCCGTTCTGGCCGCTGAACAACATCGAGTTCTTCAACAACCCGTGGTTCGGGCCCATCTTCTTCATGCTGAAGGTCCAGTTCCTGATCTCGGTGTTCGTGTGGCTGCGCGGCACGCTCCCGCGCCTGCGCTACGACCAGTTCATGGGCCTCGGTTGGAAGGCCCTGATCGAGATCTCGCTGATCTGGATCATCGTGGTCGCGCTGGTGGCCAACACGCAGTACCGCAACGCCACCCTCGGTCTCGGACTCGCGCTGCTGATCGTCCTGTGGTGGCTGTTCGGTGGCAAGCACCCGGTCGCCGAGACGCCGGAGCAACGCCCCGTCGTCGAGGAGGTCTACGACCCGTTCGCAGGCGGCTACCCGGTGCCGCCGATGCCAGGGCAGATGCTGCCCGAGCTGGCAGGCGTCGTTCGCGGACCCGCGCAGGACCAGACCCCGGCAGAGGTCACCGCAGAAGGGAAGGAAGCCTGATGGGCATCTTCGATCCGTGGGCCGGCTTCGGCGTCACGCTCAACACGATCTTCCGCAAGACGTTCACGCAGTCGTACCCCCACAAGAAGGGCGCGGAGAAGGTCACGATGCCGCGCTTCCACGGCCGGCACCAGCTCAACCGCTGGCCCGACGGCCTGGAGAAGTGCGTCGGCTGTGAGCTGTGTGCGTGGGCGTGCCCCGCGGACGCGATCTACGTGGAGGGCGCCGACAACACCGACGACGCCCGCTACTCGCCCGGCGAACGCTACGGCCACGTGTACCAGATCAACTACCTGCGGTGCATCTTCTGCGGACTGTGCATCGAGGCGTGCCCCACCCGGGCGCTCACGATGACCAACGAGTTCAAGATCTCCGACGACACGCGCCTGAAGCTGATCTACGAGAAGGAAGACCTCCTCGCGCCGCTGCTCAGTGGCATGGAGCAGCCTCCGCACCCCCGTCGACTCGGTGACGACGAGAAGGACTACTTCCTGGGCCTGCCCGCGACGGGCACGCCCGACACCCGCACCGGCTCGACGATTTCAGGAGCGGCCAAATGACCCCCATGATCCCGCTGGTGACCGCCGGTGAGGTCGCATTCTGGGTGTGCGCCCCCGTCGCGGTGGTCTGCGCCCTGATCTTCCTGCTGGCGCGCAAGCCCATCTACTCGGCCATCGCCATGGCCGGTGTCATGGTCTCGCTCGCGGTGCTCTACGCCGCGCAGGACGCGCCCTTCCTGTTCGTCATCCAGATCGTCGTCTACACCGGCGCGATCCTGATGATGTTCCTCTTCGTCGTGATGCTCATCGGCATCGACTCGCTCGACTCGGTCGTCGAGACGCTGAAGGGCCACCGCATCGCCGCCTCGCTGGTGGCGCTGGGCTTCGGCATCCTGCTGATCGCCGCCGTCGGCCAGTTCACCCTGGGTGGCCAGCCGGCCGGCCTGGCGGAGGCCAACGCGGAGTACGGCGGCAACATCCCGTCGCTGGCGAACAAGCTGTTCGGCGAGTACGTGTTCCTCTTCGAGGCCAGTGCGGCGCTGCTCATCACCGCTGCGGTGGGTGCGATGGTGCTCGCGCACGGCGAGCGACTCACGAAGAAGCTCACGCAGGTCGAGTCGATGGAACTGCGCAAGCTCGCCTACGCCGAGACGGGGGAGCACCCCGGCCCGCTGCCGAACTCGGGCGTCTTCGCGCGGCACAACGCCATCTCGGTCCCCGCGCTGCTGCCGGACGGGTCGATCGCGGAGAAGTCGGTGTCCCAGACGCTCACCATGCGTGGCGTGGTGGTCGACGTCGACGAGCTGCGCGCACCCACCTCGTCGGCCTACCAGGCGCTCGAGGGTCGTACCGCTGAGATCGAAGGAGACGACGAATGAGCCCCGAGGGTTACCTGATCCTCTCGGCGATCCTGTTCGCGATCGGCATCGCAGGCTTCCTGCTGCGCCGCAACGCCATCATCGCCTTCCTGAGCATCGAACTGATGCTCAACGCCACGAACCTCGCATTCGTCGCATTCGCCCGATTCCACGGCAACCTCGACGGCATCGTCGCGGCCTTCTTCGTGATGGTCGTCGCAGCCGCCGAGGTGGTGGTCGGCCTGGCGATCATCGTCGCCGTGTACCGGTCCCGCCGTTCGGCCTCGGTCGACGACGCCAACCTGATGAAGCTGTAAGGGGACAAGCAGCGTGCAACTCCTAGAAACCGTCTCCGCCCTCTCGAGCACCGGACTCATGGTCTGGCTGCTCGTGGCCATCCCGCTGGCCTCGGCCGCGTTCCTGCTGCTCGCAGGCAAGGCGACCAATACCTGGGGCCACCTGCTCGGCACCCTGGCGCCGATCGCGTCGTTCGCCATCGGCGTGGTGCTGTTCCTGCAGCTCCTCGGCGCGTCGGCCGACGACCGGGTCATCAACGTCCAGCTGTACGAGTGGATCGCCACCGGCAACTGGTCGATCGGCCTCGGCTTCCTCGTCGACCAGCTGTCGATCCTGTTCGTCCTGTTGGTCACCGGCGTGGGTTCGCTGATCCACGTCTACTCGATCGGCTACATGGCCCACGACGAGCGCCGTCGTCGCTTCTTCGCCTACCTGAACCTGTTCATCGCCGCGATGCTGATCCTGGTGCTGGCCGACAACTACCTGGTGCTGTTCCTCGGCTGGGAGGGCGTGGGCCTGGCGTCCTACCTGCTCATCAGCTTCTGGGCGCACCGCAACTCCGCGTCGGCCGCAGGCAACAAGGCCTTCATCGTCAACCGCGTCGGCGACCTCGGCCTGTCGATGGCCATCTTCTCGATGCTGGCCATGTTCGGTTCGGTCCGCTTCGACGACGTCAACGCGGGCGTGGCCAGCCTCAGCCCGGTGTGGGTCACCCTGATCGGCTTCTTCCTGCTGCTGGGCGCCTGTGGCAAGTCGGCCCAGGTGCCGCTGCAGTCCTGGCTGCTGGACGCGATGGAGGGCCCCACTCCGGTGTCGGCCCTCATTCACGCCGCCACCATGGTCACCGCCGGCGTCTACCTCGTCGTGCGTTCGCACGTGATCTACGAGGCCGCGCCGATCGCGTCGACGGCCGTGGCCATCGTCGGCACGGTGACGCTGCTGGCCGGTGCGTGGATCGGTACGTCGAAGGACGACATCAAGAAGGTCCTCGCGGGCTCCACGATGTCGCAGATCGGCTACATGATGCTGGCCGCGGGCCTCGGGCCGGTCGGTGCGTCGTTCGCGATCTTCCACCTGATCACCCACGGCTTCTTCAAGGCCAACATGTTCCTCGGCGCCGGCTCCGTGATGCACGGCATGGACGACGACGTGAACATGCGCCGCTACGGCGCGCTGGCCGGCCCCATGAAGGTCACCTTCCTGACCTTCGGGATCGGCTACCTGGCCATCATCGGCTTCCCGTTCCTCTCGGGCTTCTACTCGAAGGACCACATCATCGAGGCCGCCTTCCACGAGAACGTCGTCTACGGCGTGCTGGCCCTGATCGGCGCCGGCGTCACCGCGTACTACATGACGCGACTGATGATGATGACGTTCTTCGGGCGCAAGCGTTGGGAGGAGGGCGTCCACCCGCATGAGTCGCCCGCCGTCATGACGGTGCCGCTGATCGTGCTGGCCGTCCTGTCCGTCGTCGCCGGCCTGCTCATGAACGGCTGGATCCAGGACTGGCTGGCGCCGGCCACCGGCCAGGAGCCGCACAACACGCCGCTGATCCACTTCACCACCGTCGGCATCGCCACGCTGGCCGTGGTCGTCGTCGGCGTGGCGATCGGGTGGTTCCTGCACAAGGGTGACATCCCGCGTGAGGCGCCGGAGACGAGGAACCCGCTGGTGCACGCCGGCCGCAACGACCTCTACGGCGACGCCTTCAACGAGCACGCGATCATCCGCCCCACCAAGGGCCTGACCGCCGGCCTCGGAGCCTTCGACCGCGGCGTCGCCGACGGCGCGGTGATGGGCTCGGCGTCGGTCGCCACGGGTGCCGGCGAATGGTTCCGCAAACTGCAGAACGGCTACGTCCGCAGCTACGGGCTGACCGCAGGTGTGGGTCTGCTGGCCCTCGCCGTCGTCGTCGTCATCGGGCAGCTGGGCTAAGGAGTAACTGAGAAATGACACTGGCATTCCCGCTCTTGACGGTCCTTGCCCTCGTCCCGATCGTCGGCGCCATCGTGCTGTTCTTCGTGAAGGGCCACGTCGGCAAGCTCGTCGGCTACGGCTTCGCGCTGACCACGCTCGTGCTGGGCGTCCTGGCGTTCATCCTGCACTCGCAGGAGGCGGTGCTGGCCGAGGAGGTCTCCTGGATCCCCGCGATCGGCGCCCACTACGCACTGGACCTCGACGGCATGGGCGCGATCCTCGTGCTGATGACCGTCCTCATCGTGCCCGCGGTGCTGCTCGCCGAGTGGCACACCGGTGACGAGCCAGGCGCCCGGTGGGGTGGCTCCACGTTCTTCGCGCTCGCGCTGCTGCTGCAGGGGTTCGCGCTGTACGTGTTCATGGCCTCCGACATCCTGCTGTTCTACGTGGCCTTCGAGGCCACGCTGATCCCGACGTACTTCCTCATCGGCGGCTACGGGCGGGCACGTCGCAGCGCCGCTGCCATCAAGTTCCTGATCTACTCCCTGGCCGGTGGCCTGGTCATGCTGGTCGCGGTCGCGGGCGTCTACGCCGTCACCGCCGGTGCCGGCTCGCCGAGCTTCCTGATCGCGGACCTGGTCGGGCTCGACATCGACACGAACCTGGGTCGTTGGCTGTTCGCCGGCTTCTTCTTCGCGTTCGCGGTGAAGGCCCCGCTGGCAGGCCTGCACACCTGGCTGCCGGATTCGGCGGAGCAGGCCACGCCCGGCACGTCGACGCTGCTCGTGGGCATCCTCGACAAGATCGGCACCTTCGGCATGATCAAGATCTGCCTCCAGGCCTTCCCGGAGGCCAGCCAGTGGGCGACCCCGGTGATCCTGATCTGGGCCATCGTGTCGATGCTCTACGGCGCGCTCATGGCGTTCGGCGCCAAGGACCTCCTGCGCCTGGTGTCCTACACGTCGATCAGCCACTTCGGCCTGATGGTCTTCGGCATCTTCGCGCTGACCAGCCAGTCGATGAGCGGCTCGATCTTCTACATGCTCAACCACGGCCTGTCGACGGCCGCGCTGTTCCTCGTCGTCGGGTTCATGATGCGACGCCGTGGCTCGGCGGACATCGACGCCTTCGGCGGCGTGCAGAAGGTGGCCCCGGTGCTCGCCGGCGTCCTCCTGATGTCGGGCCTGTCGGCCCTGTCGCTGCCGGGCTTCGGCAACTTCGTCGCCGAGTTCCTGGTGCTCGCCGGCTCGTGGCAGCGTTACCCCGTCCACATCGCGTTCCTGGTGCTGGCCATGGTGCTGGCGGCCGTGTACGTGCTGCGGATGTACAAGACCACGATGACGGGCCCGGTGACCGAGCAGGTCGCCACCCACGTCACGACAGATCTCACGCTCCGCGAGAAGGCCGTCGTCGCGCCGCTCATCGCCCTGCTCCTGGTGTTCGGTTTCCTCCCGAAGCCGGTGCTGGCGGTGGCGGACGATGCGGCACAGGCCACGATGGCCACGGTCGGCGTGACTGATCCCGCCCCGCAGGCTGAGGAAGGCAACTGATGATCAACCTCCTGGAGACGCCGATCCCCGCTCCCTCGCTGGAGTGGATGCTGTTGGCGCCGCTGTTCATCCTGCTGGGCGTCGGTTCCCTCGGCATCCTGCTGGAGGGGTTCGTGCCCCGTCACCTGCGCCACACCGTGCAGGCGGGGCTGGCCGCCATCGGCATCCTCGCCGCGCTGGGCGTCACGGTCCTCAACTGGATCCAGGAGACGCCGTCGCTGGCGGCCATGGGGCTGCTCGCGATCGACGGCCCTGCGTACGTCTTCTGGTCGCTGTTGCTGGTCGTCGGCCTGGCGGGCGTCGCGCTCTTCGCCGAGCGCCGCGTCGGCGGCGGGGTGTCGTCGTTCGCGTCGTCGGCCGCCACCGTGCCGGGCTCGCCGCTCGAGCGTGAGGCGGACCGCCTCCGTCGCGAGCACACCGAGGTCTTCCCGTTGCTGGTGTTCGCGCTGTTCGGCATGATGCTGTTCGCCTCGACCAACAACCTGCTCGTGCTGTTCGTCGCCGTCGAGATCTTCTCGCTGCCGCTGTACCTGCTCACCGGCATGGCCCGCCGCCGTCGCCTGCTGAGCCAGGAGGGTGCGCTGAAGTACTTCCTGCTCGGCTCGGTCGCCTCGGCGATCATGCTCTACGGCATCGCGCTGCTCTACGGCTACTCCGGCTCGCTGCGCCTTGCCGGCGTCGCCGACGCCATCGGCGCCGGCGCCGGCTCGGAATGGCTGCTGCTCGGCGGCATGCTGCTCACCTCCGTGGGCCTGCTGTTCAAGATCGGTGCCGTCCCGTTCCACGCGTGGACGCCCGACGCCTACATGGGAGCCCCGAGCCCGGTCACCGGCTTCATGGCGATCGCCACGAAGACCGCGGCGGTCGCGGCCCTGCTGCGCGTCTACTACGTCGCCATGGGCGGCCTGGCCTGGGACTGGCAGCTGCTGTTCTCCGTCGTGGCCGTCGTCACGATGCTGGTGGGCGCCACCGCGGCGCTCGCCCAGACCGACATCAAGCGCCTGCTGGCGTACTCGTCGATCGCCCACGCGGGCTTCATCCTCGTCGGTGTGGTCGGCGCGGTGCAGGCCGGCGAGAACGTCTCCGTCGCCTCGGTTGCCTCCGTCGCGTTCTACCTGCTGACCTACGGAGTCGCCACGCTCGGTGCGTTCGCCATCGTCATGATGGTGCGCCGCGCCGGTGGCGAGGCCAACGGCCTCGAGTCCTGGCGCGGGCTGGGCAGGCGCAGCCCGTTCATCGCCGTCCTCATGACGCTGTTCATGCTGAGCTTCGCCGGCATCCCGCTCACGGCGGGCTTCGTCGGCAAGCTGGCCGTGTTCGCCTCGGCGTGGGAGGGCGGCTACGGCTGGCTCGTCCTGGTCGCCGTGGTGATGAGCGTCATCGCCGCCTTCTTCTACCTCAAGGTCGTCGTGGCCATGTGGTTCCAGGAGGCCGACGAGGAGACGGTGGGAGTCGTCGAGTCGCCGTCCATCGCCACCTGGGTCGTGCTGGCGATCTCTGCCGCGGCTACGCTGGTCCTCGGCCTGGTGCCTGGCGGTCTGCTCGACCTCATCGCCGGCGCCTCGCAGTTCATCCGCTGACCCAAGGAGAGACACAGTGGGCAACGCCCCGCTCGACGCACACCTGACCGCGCTCCTCGACGAATTCGAGGAGCGTCTGGTCGAGAGTGCGGTCGCCAGCTCGCCGTTCGTGACCGAAGCTGCCCGCCACATCATCGCGGCGGGCGGCAAGCGGTTCCGTCCGGCGCTGGTGTTCCTCTCGTCCCAGTTCGGGTCAGGCACTGACCACGACGACCTCATGCGGGCCGCCATGGTCATGGAGCTCACCCACGTGGCGAGCCTCTACCACGACGACGTCATGGACGTCGCCGACCTGCGCCGCGGCGCGCCGTCGGCCAACCGGCTGTGGGGCAACTCGGTGGCGATCCTCGTGGGCGACTTCCTGTTCGCCCGTGCGTCGACCACCGTCGCCGAGCTCGGCGTCGACTACGTCATGCTGCAGGCCGAGACGTTCTCGCGCCTGGTGCAGGGCCAGATCGCCGAGACGAAGGGCCCGGGGGAGGGCGACGACCCGTTGGCCCACTACATCCAGGTGATCGCGGACAAGACCGGCTCGTTGATCGCCGCGTCCGCCCGGTTCGGCGGCATGGTTTCCGGTGCCACCGACGAGGTGCTCACCGCCCTGGCGAACTTCGGTGAGGAGATCGGACTGGTGTTCCAGCTCTCGGACGACCTCATCGACATCACCTCCACCAGCACGGGGAAGACGCCCGGCACCGACCTGCGCGAGGGCGTCCCGACGCTCCCCGTGCTGATGCTGCGGGCCGAGCACAACCCGGCCGACGCGGATCTGCTGGCGATGATCGACGGCGACCTCAGCTCCGACGAGGCGCTCGAGGCCGCGCTCACTGCCCTGCAGGCGCACCCCGTGATGGCCCGCGCGAAGGCCGAGGTCGAGCGCCACGCCGAGATCGCGCGCGCCCACCTCGCCCCGCTGCCCGAGGGCGAGGCCAAGGACGCACTGCTTCAGGTCTGCACGGACCTCGTCGAGCGCAGCTCCTAGCCGTCGTGACCGGTCCCTGAGCCGGGCGCCCAGCGCCCGGTCGAAGGGCCCTGGGCCTTCTGACTTGCTGCTGTTGCGACGGTCTTCGCGCTCGCGGTGGGCGCAGCCCAGGCGCTTGGCCCTTCGCCGCTGACGGGCTTCCCCGGCCGTGGCGCTAGAGTGAGGCGATCCTGAACCCCCCACCCGTTGGAGTGATGCCCTGTGGTGTTGCGCGCGCCCGGAATGCCGCTGATCCTGGTGACCGCCGTGGTCGCCTTCGCGGGCTTCGCGGTGCTCCTGCCCGTCTCGCCCCTCTGGGCGGTGGAGGGCGGAGCGGCGGAGTTCGGCTCGGGCATGACCACCACCATCCTCATGGCGACGACGGTACTGACGCAGTTGCAGGTCAACCGCTGGCTTCTCCGGTGGGGCTGGACACGGACGCTCAGCCTCGGGCTGTTGGCGCTCGGTGTACCCGCGGCACTGCAGGCGATCAGCCCCAACCTCTGGGCCGTGCTTGCCACGAACGCCGTGCGCGGCATCGGCTTCGGCATCATCTCGGTCTGCGGCGCCACGGCGGTCGCCCTCCTCACACCGCCGGAAGCTCGCGGACGGGGGCTGGGCCTCTACGGCCTGGCGGTGTCCATCCCGCAGCTCGCCCTGATGACGGTGGCGCCGCTGCTGGTCGACGCACTGGGCCTTCAGGGGACGCTCATGCTCGGCCTGCTGCCCGTGGCAGCGTTGCTCTGGGTGACGCCTCTGGGCCGCCAGATCGAGAGGCAGACCGCGGCCGACCGGGCCTCCTCGGCGCGGCGTGCACCGCTGCTGCGTGTGCTCGCCCTCATGTGGATGCCGGTGGCGGCGCTGCTGCTGGTGACGGCCTCCGGTGGCGCCATGCTCACCTTCGCCCCGCAGCTGGCCAGCGAGACAGCGGTGGCCATGACCATCCTGATGGCCGTGACCGGGCTGGCCGCCGTCGGCCGCTGGCTGGCGGGCACGCTCAGCGACCGCTTCGGCACGAAGCCGTTCATCTGGTCCCTGCTGGGCATCGCGGCCCTCGGCGTGGCGGCGGTGGCGGCCGCGCTGCGTTCGGAGCGGCCAGCGTGGTTGATCGCCGGCGCAGCCCTGCTGGGGCTGGCCTATGGTGCGATCCAGACGGTGACCCTGGTGCGGGCCTTCGTCGACGCCGGCGAGGAGAACAGGGCGTCGGCCTCGGTCCTGTGGAACGTCGGGTTCGACGTCGGCACCGGTGTGGGTGCCATGGCCATCGGCGCGCTGGCCGGCGGCTTCGGGTTCCCCCAAGCCTTCGTCGTCACGGCCGTGACGGTCGGCGTCGCAGCGGTCGTGGTCGCGGTGCGCGGGCGCACCTCCTGAATGCAGGCGCGCCTGTAGGCCTCATCCCGGTTGGTGATGGGGCTGGCGTGGGGTGTCGGGGGTTCAGCCGGCGAGGCAGGTGAGGCCGGTGAGGGGGTCGTGGGGGTTGAGCCAGGTGGTGTGGTGGGGGTATGTGTCCCAGGCGGGGTCGTGGGGTGGGGGATCGGTGTAGGGCTTGATGGGTGGTGCCGTGGGTGGGGGTGGGTCGACGGATTGAGGGGTGTGGAGGCGGGTGGTGCCTTGGTTGTTGACGAGGAATTGGTAGCCGGAGCGGTAGGTCCAGTGGAAGAGG
>NZ_BAABLV010000045.1:0-5991 GCF_039544535.1 Tessaracoccus lubricantis | reverse complement strand
GAACACACCAACACACCCGTCAACCGCCTACCCCTGACCGGATAGAAAAACACCACTCAAAGGGACTTGACCCACGTCGAATGCTCCCCTTGCGAGAAGCCGCGTCTCGTAGCGATCACCTTCAGCTTCGGGATCGTCCATCTGGCTGTTGATAACTTCGAAGTCGGCATATGGCACACCGTCGAGTTTGTGCCGCAGCCAACTCGCGAAGAGTTGAGGGGCATCGGGGTCAAGGCCAACATACTCATCCACATGGAAGAAGGTCACTGCCTCCCAGGGGAGTTCTCGCATGGCGAAAAGTGAAGTGAGTACCGGCTCTTGGGAGGGCGCCGAGGCGAGAAGCACCGAACAGCTCCCGTCAGTGGAAACTGCGTGTCGGATAACGTCCGCCGCTCGCTTGGCAGCTGCCTGACCCAGTTCGGTCGTCGAGTCGAAAGTGAGGATCCGGTCCGATGGGAAGTCGGCTCTGGATAGCGTCATTACGAGTCTTCCTCTCTAGAAGGGGCCCGGACGATGCAGGCTGCAGAATGTCCGGGTGAAGTCTCAATAAGTTGGGGATCGACGGTCCGACACTCGGGGATTCGTAAGCTGCAGCGGGGTTCAAACCGACATCCGACTCCCACATCTGCCTGAGATTGCTCAGACTCCAGCACGGTGCGCTGGCTTCGGTGACCATGAAGGCTAGGAACAGCCGCGATCATCCCCTCTGTGTATGGGTGCAGAGGTGTCGCCAAGACACTTCGCGACGGTCCCACCTCCACGATTCTCCCGAGGTACATGACCGCCACACGGTGAGAAACGTGGCGCACAACTGCGATGTCATGGCTGATAAACATGTAGGCCAAGTTCCGTTTCTCTTGCAGGCGACTCAGCAAGTTGAGGATCTGTGCCTGCACTGAGACGTCCAGCGCCGACACCGGCTCGTCCAGAATCAGGACTTTGGGATCGACTGAAAGTGCCCGGGCGATCCCCACCCGCTGGAGTTGGCCTCCTGACAGCTCACCCGGCAGCCGCTCAAGCATGTTCTGGCTCAGCCCAACTTCCTCGAACAGCTGCGCAACAATCTCGCTGCGGCTGCGTGAGTTGACCCCCCGCACACGAAGGGGCTCCGCTGCATTGGCCGCCACAGACAGGCTCGGGTTGAGGGCCGTATATGGATCTTGGAAGACAACCTGCACATGATCGCGCATCTCACGCAGCGCCCGTCGAGATGCGCGCGTGATGTCTTGTCCCTCGAATAGCACCTTGCCACCATCTGACTCAATGAGGCGAAGCAGAGTATGCGCCAGAGTTGACTTGCCGGATCCCGACTCACCGACTACGCCAAGCGTTTCCCCTTGTCGCAGAACAATCTCGACATCGTCTACGGCCACGAGCGGGGCAGCGCGTCGGAGTTGGAATCCCTTGCGCCTAAACTCAACACGAAGATCCTCAGCGCCAAGGAGCGGCGCTCCAGGGGTCAAGACATCTGACGGAGCGGAAGAGACTTCAGCATTCGCCGCGAATGCCTGCTCGCCAGAGAAATGGCAGGCCGACAGTCTGCCCTGGCGCTCCTCCAACTCAGGGGTCACCTCATGACAGATTGGCCTGTCTTTACCCACCGGACAGCGTGCGGCAAACGGGCACCCATCACCCAGGCTCGATGGATCTGGAGGGCTGCCGGGAATAGGGAGAAGCTGGCCATCGGATTCCAAGCTGGGGTGGCAACTGAGGAGTCCCTGCGTATAGGGATGTCGCGGGTCCGCCAGTACCTCATGGGTCAGTCCCTGCTCCATCACGCGTCCGCCGTACATGACGACGATCTGTTTAGTGTTCTCGGCCACGACGCCTAGGTCATGAGTGATGAGGATGAAGGCGCCCTGCAGATCTTCTGAGACTTCATGAAGGAGGTCCAGCAACTGGGCTTGGATAGTTACATCAACAGCAGTCGTTGGTTCATCAGCGACAAGGAGCTGCGGCCCGTTTGCGATCGCCATGGCAATCATGACTCGTTGCGACATCCCACCCGAAAACTCGTGCGGGAACTGGTCTGCGCGTCTGTTCGCTTCCGTGATCCCCACTCGATCAAGCAGTTCAATAGCCTTCGCGCGAGCCTGTTGTCGACTCAATTTCGGGGAGTGGATCCGGAGGGCCTCAACGATCTGGTCGCCAATCGACATGACAGGGTCAAGCGAAGTGATGGGGTTCTGGAAGACCATGGCCATGGCCTTGCCCAGCAGTGAGCGTCGATGCCTGCGAGACAGCGCTGTCAGGTCTTGCCCCCCGAGACGTACGGCTCCTTCAATAGTCGCTCCGGAAGGGAGCAAACCCAAGGCAGCCAGGAAGGTGACGCTCTTTCCGGAGCCCGATTCGCCAACCACCCCAATGGCATCTCCAGCATTAACGACGAGGTCGACTCCCCGCACCGCTCGCACCTCCGAGCCACCGGTATTGAAGGTGACTCGGAGGTTGTCGAGTTCGAACAGAGGAGATCCCGGCATGATCGTCAGAAGCTCGCCTTGTCCAGCACCAAGGCGTTCTGGTGATCGCGTGCGACCCCCTTGAGTTCCGGTTTGAACATGTACAGCTGAGGAACGTAGTAGGTTCCGATCGCCCACGCTTCATCAACAATTACGTCATTGAGCTGGTCGAATGCTGCTTGGCGAGCCTTCTCGTCCTGTTCCGAAGTAAGAGTTTCGATAGCCTCAACATAAGCCTGTGGCGGAACGCCATCGGGCCATAGCGGGTTGTTGCTAAGCCGGAAGAGGCTGTTCTGGGTGATGCGCGGCAAACTGAGCTGTCCACCACCCATTTGCCCGAGCACTACGCCGAAATCTCCGGCTACAAGGCGATCCTGGAAAGTTGCGGCATCCACCTGCTCGATCTGGAGGTCGAAGCCGATAGATGCAAGATCTGCTTGGATAATCTGCATCACGGAGATGCTGATCGGATCAGATCCGTTGACCATCGCCGCACCTGCCGCGACAGATACATCTTCGAGCAGGGCCTTGGCCGCCTCCAGATCATACTGAACCCGATCATCATACGAGTCGTCCTGTGCCGGAGAGTTGGGACCCCACGGCAAAGCAGCCGCACCGCCAAACCCGAAGAGCACCTCTTCAACGATGCGATCACGGTTCACACTGTGCCAAAGTGCCTGGCGAAGACTCTTCTGATCGAAGGGAGGGGTGATGGCCGAAACCCGCAGCAGCATGGTGGCCGAGCCAGGGTAGGAGTCGAGATACTCGAACTTTTCCTGAAGCCTCTGACCGTCTCGAGGCGGTACATAGACGGCTAGATCCAAAGCTCCGGACTCAAGCCCTGACGTGAGTGCCCGCGTATCCGTGAAGATGCGCAATTCAATCCGCTGGGTTTCCACTTCCCCGCCATACCAATCAGGGTTCGCCTCAAGTGTGAGGCTCTGGCCAGCGGTCCTCGAGACGAGTCGGTAGGGGCCGGCGCTCGCCGGAGTCGTGGCCAGGCCCTCTGCGGAGTTGTGGTCCTTGTCTACGACGGGCTGTCCAACTAGGAGGTCTTCGACGAGCGTCTGGGACGTTGGTCCCTTGAACTTCAACTCCACAAGCAGTGGTTCGGGGCTGGAAACACTCTCAATGATCTGTGAGGGGCTGGCTAGGTTGAAGCCGGTCTCGGGGTTCATGGCCCGCTCGAAAGCAAAGACCACGTCTTCCGCAGTCATCGTCTTGCCTGTTGTAAACACGACATCGTCTCGGAGTTTCAGCGTGCATGTGGTTCGGTCATCGGACAACTCGTAGCCCGCGAGGGTGTCGAGTTGCGGATTCAGGTCCTCGTCATACGTCAAGAGCCATGCGTTCAGTAGTCGGAGCACAATGATGGCGTTCGTGGTTTGGGCGTACGGATCGAAGTTCAGTACATCCACCGCGGAGCCCATGGTGATCACTTCGCTTTTGGCTCCGGAGGGTTCTCGGGAAGTAGTGGCCCCGCCAGCTTCCGGACTACGACCAGAGTCAGTGGTGGGAGTGGAACAGCCGCTCACAAGTGGGCCAACCACTACGGCTCCACCCAAGAGCGCGCCTAGGGAGATCACTCGGCGTCGAGTGAACTTCGTCCGGTTATTCATGATGTCTCTCCTTCTTTGGTTAGGACACGCGGACACGGGGATCAAGGACGGCATAGAGCACGTCAACGATCATGTTGATGACGACAAAACTGACGACAACGACCAGCAACGACCCTTGGACTACGGGGTAATCACGCACGTTGACAGAGGTGAAGACGAGTCGCCCGAGGCCGGGATAGTTGAAGATGGACTCGGTGACGACGGTTCCACCCACGAAACCGCCCATCTGGAGACCGATGACTGTGATGATCGGCAGGAGTCCGTTGCGGAGTGCATGCCGAACAACGACTCTCGGTTCTTGGGCCCCTTTGGCCCGAACCGCGCGGATGTAGGGTTCTCGAAGGGCATCCCACACAGAGCTCCGAACGAAGCGCACTAGGACGGCAGCCATGAAGAGGCCTAGAACCAGGGCAGGCAGAGCAGAGTTGCTCAAGGCCGCGAGGGGATCCGTGAAAAAGGGGATGTAGTCGGAGTAGGTGGTGAACCACCTCAGCGACAGCCCGAACAGCCAGATGAACATGATCCCAAGCCAGAAACTTGGTGTCGCGAGCAACACGACTTGGGCAACTGATGCAACCGCAGCCACAACCCCGCGGGGCCGTAGCGCCGCGTAGGTCCCGACAGGCAGCGCAATGCTCAGCCCGACGACGAGCGTGAACGCGATTAGCTGAAGAGTGGCAGCCAATCGCTCAACGATCAATTGGGTGACGGGGACCTGCGAGGCTAGTGAGAGCCCCAAGTCTCCCTTTAGTGCACTGCCCAACCAGTAGAGATACTGAAGCGCCACAGGCTGATCGAGCCCAAGCCTCCGCCGCACTTCGGCCAACTGCTCCGGTGTCGCATTTGGCCCAGCGATCGCTACCTCAGGGCTTCCTGGAACTGCATGGATGATGAAGAAGACCGCGATCGAACTGAGGAACAGGGTTATCAAGAGCTGCCCAAAGCGCTTCACCAAGAATCTGGCCATTACGACACCACCCCCGCGCGGCGGACGGCAGAGCCGAACTTTCGCTGCAGCCCCTGGCCAACAAGATCGAGGGCGATCACTAGCGTGGTGATGATGACACCCATGAGGAGCGGGTACCAAGGAGCGAGGAATAGGTTGTCATTTCCTGCTGCAAGCATGGCGCCGAGAGCAGGGTGGGGCGGAGGCAAACCAAGACCTAGGAAGCTCAACCCCGATTCTGTGAGAACTGCCGTTGACGCGGCAACCACAAATTGGACAGTCGCCCCACCAAGCGAGTTCGGCAGAACCGTACGGCCCATGATGTCCGGGGCCGCCGCGCCGGCAGCTCTTTGCGCCACGACGTAGCCGCGCTCCCTGATGGAAATAGCGGATGCACGAGTCAGGGCGAGCGTATGGCGGAATCCCCACGATCGTGAGGGCGATGAGCAAGGGCGTAAGCCCACCACCGAGAACCGCCACGGTCACGACGGCCAGAAGAACTGGAGGGAAAGCCAGAATCATGTCCATTACCCTCATCACGACGGCATCAACCCAGCCACCAAGGTAGCCGGAGACGAGTCCCAGAAGGACCCCGATGACTCCCGCTGCTACAGCTGTAGCTATGGCGACAAAAATGGAAGCTCTCATCCCGTGTAGAGCCCGCGAAAAGACGTCGCGGCCAAGTTCATCTGTACCGAAGAAGTGTTGCCAGCTAGGTGGCTGCAGGACTCCGAAACCTTGGGACAGTGGTGGATACGGAGCGATGATGGGGGCGAGCAAACTTGCGCTCACCAGCAAGACAATCATCGCCGCACCGAGCATGCCCGCTTTGCTCCCGCGGAATCCTGCCCGGGGCGCTCGCTTTGCTTTGGCCTTGAGCTGCAACACTGCATCACCGGCTCTTCGTACCTGAGCGTGGGGTCATAGTCGTAGACCGCCGCCGATGAGGAGCATTCTGAGGCGGTAG
>NZ_BAABLV010000044.1:0-56531 GCF_039544535.1 Tessaracoccus lubricantis | reverse complement strand
CCACGCTTCTCCGCGACCGACACAACACATCCCCTTCAGATCTGTTGCACTCACCCCCTGAACTCGCGGCGTTACAGGTGCCGTGACCCCATCGAATTGCTCACGCTCAGAGCCAGCCGTTGTCGGTGGCGGTGCGGAGCGCCTCGGCGCGGTTGCGGGCGCCGAGTTTGCCGATGGTGGAGCTGAGGTAGTTGCGCACCGTCCCCTCGGACAGGTAGACGCTCTGCGCTATCTGGGCCGTGCTCGCGCCGCCGGCCGAGGCGGCCAGGACCAGGGCCTCCTTCTCCGTCAGCGGCGAGCGGCCGATGCTCAGCGAGGCGGCCGCCAACTCCGGGTCAACCGTGCGGAGTCCCTCCGACACGCGTCGGATGGATTCCACAAGCCTGTCGACGGGGGTGTCCTTCACCAGGAATCCCACCGCTCCCCGTTCCAGTGCCCGGCGCAGGTAGCCGGGCCGGCCGAAGGTGGTCACCACGATGATCCTGCTCTTGGGGGCGACGTCGAGCACGTGCGGGATGGCTTCGATGCCGTCGTCGACACCCAGCCCGCCGTCGGGCATCTGCACATCGAGGAGGATGACCCCAGGTTGCGTCTCCAACGCCCGGTGCACCACCTCTGCGCACGTGCTGGCCTGACCCACCACCTGCAGGTCGTCCTCCAGCGAGAGCATGGTGGCCAGCGCCGTCCGGATCAGCGTCTGGTCATCCGCGATCAGCAACGTGGTCATGCGGCGCCCTCCGGCACGGCCGGCGTCCCGCTGCGGGACTGTGAGTAGGACTCGATCTTCGACAGACACGACGCCCGCAGGGACACGTCGGTCACGATGGGGGACGCCCCGGTGAAGGCGACCACGGTGGTGCCCACTCCGCCGGCCACCACCTCGAGCTGTCCTCCGCTTTCCGCCACACGGGCGCGCAGCCCGCTCAGGCCTGTGCCGTTCCGCTCCCGGTCGCCGATCCCACGGCCGTCGTCAGAGACAGTCAGCACCCCGTCGCTGTAGCAGATGGTGCAGGTGGACGCTGAGGCGTGCCGCACGACGTTGGTCACACTCTCCCGCACCACGTAGCCGAGCAGTTCCGACGTCCGGTCGTCCAGGGCAGGCAGGGCCGTCGGGATGACCGCCTCGATGCCGGCTGCGGTCAGCACCGAGCGTGCCGAGGCGATCTCGCTCGCGAGGCGCACCTTGCGCATCCCGGAGGCAGTCGCCCGGACGTCGGAAAGCGCCTGTCGGGCGATCTGGGCCAACTCGGCCACCTCCGCGCGGGCGGCAGTGGCGTCGCGGTCGATCAGGCGTTCTGCCAGGTCCGCTTTGACCGCCACCGCAGTCAGCGAGTGCCCGAGGATGTCGTGGAGATCACGTCCGATCCGCTCCCGCTCGGCCGCGACGGCCAGCACCGCGGTGCGCTGCTCCGACAGCCGCAGCCTGTCGCGGGTGCGGCTCGTCTCCAGCGCCAGCGCGATCACCAGGCCCATGGCCAGCGCCAGGGCGCCCATCACCACGATCTGCAGGTTCCGCTCGACCAGTGCCGTCAGGATGGCGACCGCGGTGGTCACGAGGATCACGACACGCGAGTGCCGGAACGGCAGGAGCACGGCGGCCGTGGTGGTGATGTAGGGCACCTGGTAGATGGGCATCGTCTCCCCTGGCGACAGCGCCATCAGCCCGACGGTGCCGAGAACCGCCGCCATCCAGAGCCACCGGCCGCGAGCGTTCCAGTGGGCGATGGCGGTGGAACCCACCACGAGGAACGCCAGCAACAGGGATGTCGCCACCACGAACAGCCAGATGTGCAGCGGCGCCCCGGAGGCAAACACGATGGGGATGACGACGAAGGCGGCACCCGGTGCGATGTACAGGCCGCCCTGCATCACCATGCGTCGGTACCACGGCAAGCCATCCGCCGCCGGTTGGTGGGCCGGGGCCCGGCTTTCGTCGAGAACGCTATCCATTTACAACCTTCAGGGGTCAGGGCGCGACCTGCGCACAGCCTGACCGTAGCCGAGTCCACAGTGCGCGACGAGTGAGGCCATCATCGCGAAGCCGGTCATGCCCCCAAGGGCCGTGTGGCACAACATCACCGACGCCGCGACGACGAATGGACGTGTCCCATCCTCCGTGCTGGCGGAGGGCGGCGCGAGGAGGCGATGTCACCACTCTGGGATGACATCTGTCATCAACCGACGGACAGCCAGGCCAGATCCACCGGCGACTGCTGCGCCGACAGCCAGCACAGGAGCCGGTGCTCGGCCATCATCGCGCACGACGAGGCGCGCAGGCCCTGCTCCGTCTCCCCCAGCCCTGCGGCGAACAACTTGGCCACCGCCACGTCACGGCCCCTCATCGGAGCACCGGCCGAGCGGACCCGGCCGTAGCCGATGCGCGACATCGCCTCGATCCCCAGTTCCCGGAAGTTGCCGACCGGCCAGGCTCCGCCGGCCAGGTCGATGGGCACCATGCCGTGCATCGTCAGCACGATCACCTCGTCGACGCGGCCCCGCGACAGCACCTGGGTGGCCGCCTCCTGCGCCTCCTGCTCCAGCGGGAGGCCGAGCTGGGTGGCGAGGTGCGCGGCGACGGCGCCCCACGCCGTCGGCTTCTCGAGCACCTGCCCGAGCACGAAGTCGACGCGGTCCACCAAGTCATCCGGGGTCCAGCTCTCCATCATGTGCCGCACGGCGACATAGGCCCAGGCGTCGTCCACCAGACGCTCAGCGGCCAGCTTCTCGCGGAGCTGCGCCGGGTCGAGGTGGGAGCCGATCTCCAGCAACGTCCGGCCGCCGGGGCCCCATACCCCCACCGTCGACAGCCCTGGCGGCGGGTACAGCTCGAACTCGCCGTCGGTGTCCGTCACCCGGACGCTCTCATCGGCGACCACCAGGCCGTCGGGGACGCTCAACTCGACGCCGTGCCCGACGCCGGGATAGCGGTCGAACGGGAACCACGACGGTTCCAGAGGCATGTCCAGGATGTCGCCCTCGAGGGCCTCATAGGTCCATGCCGACGAAAGGATGCTCTTCGGCCGTAGCAGCGGCTCCGCCTCCAGGAGGTATGCGGTGCCCGGCTCGGGGCCGTCGCTGCACAGCCCGCGTCGCTGCGTGAGCAGCCCAGGGCCGTGTTCCGACGGGAGGACGATCTCGCCAGACGCCTCGGCAAGCCAGCAGATGGGGTCCTGCTCCCCCACCACCCGCAGCAGGGGGCCCGGGACGGTGACGGTGTCGTCGATCTCCGAGGTGAGGTTGACCTGCAGCCGCAGGCGGGGCCCCGACGACAGCCGCACGGAGCCGGTCACGCCCGACGTGTGCCGCAGCTCGGCCCCCGCGTCGTCGACGGTGTCGTCGAGCAGGGTCCAGCCGTCACCGAATTCGACGCTCAGGTGACGCAGCCGGCCGTCCCCGCTCATCTCGAAACCGTCCGCCCTGGGGCGCGTCTCGAAGTGTTCGCTGGCGACCCCTGTGAGTTCCAGGCTCATGATGTCTCCTCGGCGATCTCCTGCGGGTGCGATTCCGGAACCACCGCCTGGACGACGGAACCGTCCTTGCGACGCCCGCCCACCAGAGGGTGACTCCCCTCCAACGATGGCAGGAGGGGGCCCTGCCCGTCGAGCGGCACCGCCACCGGACTTCCGGGCAGCACCGTCAACGGCCTCCCGCGCACGGCCAGTTCGACCGGTCCGCCCTCCTCCACGTCGAAGGCGATCGAGGTGCGCTCCAGGCGCACGCGCAGGCGCGACCCGTGCACGGTGATGGAGAAGGTCAGCGACGGCCAGTCCTGGGGCAGGCGTGGGTCGAACGTGAGTTGCCCGTCGTGGTCGCGCAAGCCGCCGAAGCCGTGCACGAGCGCCTTCCACACGCCGGCGGTCGACGCGATGTGTACGCCGTCGCGGGCGTTGGAGTGCAGGTCCGCGAGATCCACGAACAGCCCGGACGTGAAGTACTCCATGGCCATGTCCTGGTACCCCACCTCCGCCGCGAGGATGGACTGCACCACGCTGGAGAGGGTGGAGTCGCCAGTGGTGATGGGGTCGTAGTACTCGAAGTTCGCCTTCTTCTGCTCCGCCGTGAACTGGTCACCCTGGAGGAACATCGCCAGCACCACGTCGGCCTGCTTCAACACCTGGAACCGGTAGATCACCAGCGGGTGGTAGTTCAGCAGCAGCGGCCGCTTGTTGTCAGGGGTGTTCTCCAGGTCCCACATCTCCGAGTAGAGGAACTTCTCGTCCTGCGGGTTGATCCCGAACGTCTCGTCGAAGGGGATCACCATGCCCTTGGCGCAGGCCTCCCACTCGAGCACCTCGTCGTCGGTCAGGCCCAGGTCCTCCACCACGCGCTGGTACGCCGCCTCGTCCATGTGGCGCATCTCGCGGATGAGGGAGACCGCGTAGTTGAGGTTCGCGCGGGCCATGACGTTGGTGTAGAGGTTGTTGTTGACCACGGCCGTGTACTCGTCCGGTCCCGTGACGCCGTGGATGTGGAACCTGTGCGCGCCCTCGGCGTCGGTGCGCCAGAAACCGAGGTCAGCCCACATGCGGGCGGTCTCCACCAGCACGGCGGCACCGTCGCGGTACATGAAGGCCTGGTCGCCGGTGATGTCGCGGTACTTCTCGAAGGCGAAGGCCACGTCGGCGTCGATATGGTACTGGGCGGTTCCGGCCGCATAGTACGCCGACGCCTCCTCCCCGTTGATGGTGCGCCACGGGAACAGCGCGCCGCGTTGCGACAGCACACCCGCCCTTTCGCGGGCCTGCGGCAGCATGATCACCCTGGAGCGCAGCGCGTTGCGGGCCGCCCGCGGCGAGGTGTATGTGAGGAACGGCAGTAGGTAGATCTCCGTGTCCCAGAAGTAGTGGCCCTCGTAGCCTGAGCCTGTCACGCCTTTGGCGGGGATGCCCAACTGGTCCGCGCGGGCCGACGCCTGCGCCAGTTGGAAGAGGCACCAGCGCACGGCCTGCTGGATGGCCGGCTGACCCTCGACGACCACGTCGGAGTCGCGCCAGAAGTTGTCCAGCCAGTGCCGCTGCTGGTCGTAGAAGTAGTCGAAACCCTTGTCGCGGACGCGGTCGAGCGTGCGGCGACAGCGGTCCGACAGTTCGGCCACCGGCACCCCACGCGAGCTGTGGTAGACCGCGGCCTTCGAGATCCTGATCGGCTCGCCCTGCTTCGCGTCGAAGCGGTACACCTGCTTGCCCACGTCTTCGGTGGTGGAGATCACCGCCTCGTACCGGTTCTCCGTCTCCAGGTAGTGGTCTGCCGCCACCGCGAGCGTCATGCCGGAGCGCGCGGTCTGGAAGCCGAGCATCATGCGATCGCCCTTGCTCCAGTTGAGTTCCGGGTTGAGCACCCGCTCTTGGAACTTGCTCGTGCGCCGCGGGTCGAAGCCCTCCGCCTGCTCGGTCGCCCGGTAATCGGAGTACCCGTCCTGCCGGTTGACGATCTGCGAGCTGACCACAATGGGGGCTTCACCACCCTCAAGCAGTGTGATCTCGATCTGCATGAGGGCAAGGTGACGGTCGGTGAACGAGACCATGCGGCTGCTCCTGATCTCCACCACCTTCCCTGACGGCGTGCGCCACACCACCTTGCGGTTGAGGCAGCCGGAGCGCAGGTCGAGGACCCGCTCGTAGTCGTCGAGGTCTGCCACCGTGAGCGTCAGCGGCTCGTCGTCGACATAGACCTTGAGCAGCTTGGCGTCCGGAACGTTGACGATCGTCTGGCCGGTGTGGGCGAACCCGTAGGCGGCCTCGGCGTGCTCGATGGGCCACGTTTCGTGGAAGCCGTTGATGAACGTGCCGTTGGCGTAGCTGACGCGCCCCTCCTCAGGGTTCCCGCGCATGCCGAGGTAGCCGTTGCCGACGGCGAAGAGCGACTCCGTGGTGCCCACGTCATGGGCGCTGGGTTCCACCTCCACCAACCGCCACGGGTCCACCGGGAAGCGCGAGCGGTTCATCGGGTCGGTGATGATCTCGCGGGTCTTCATGCCGCAAGCTCCCGGAGGTCGTCGACGACGAGGTCGGCGCCCGCGATGAGCAGCGCCTCGTGCCCGACGCCGCGGTCGACACCGATGACGAGGCCGAAATCTCCCGCCGCGCCCGCGGCCACGCCGGAGATCGCGTCCTCCACGACGACGGCGTTGCGGGTGGGCACGCCGAGCATCTGGGCGGCGTGGATGAAGGTGTCCGGAGCCGGCTTGCCGGCGATGTTGGCCTGGGTGGCGACGTTGCCGTCCATCACCACGGGGAAGTAGGGGGCGAGCCCCGCGGCGCGGAGGATGGCCGGCGCATTCTTCGACGACGACACGACCGCGAGCTTGAAACCGCCGGCCGCGAGCTGCTCGACCAGGAGTTTCGAGCCGGGATAGGGGGCCACGCCGTCGCGCTCGATGATGGTGTTGAAGGCTTCGTTCTTCCGGTTGCCGAGCCCGCACACCGTCAGCTGGCTCGGGTCGTCTGTCGGCCGACCCTCCGGCAACACGATGCCGCGGGACAGGAGGAAGTCGCGCACCCCGTCGTAGCGCGGTTTACCGTCCACGAAGGCGAAGTAGTCGTCGTCGGTGTACGGCAACTGGCCGCTGCGAGTACTGAGGAAGCCGTTGAACATGTCGGCCCACGCGTGCATGTGCACCTCAGCGGTTGGGGTGATCACTCCATCGAGGTCGAACAGGACTGCTTGGTAGTCGCTCCACTCCATGGGCCCACCCTATGCGGCGCTGGCGGCCGCCGAGCGGATGCGAGGCCGGTCCCGGTATTTACCGCGCCGGTGCTGAGCGACCGACCCGCTTCCGGCGCTGACAGCGACCGCACCAGTACATGTTGCGACCCTCCAGCATGGCGGTGCGGATCTCGGAGCCGCAGACCAGGCACGGCTGCCCGGCCCGGCGATAGACGTAGACCTCCCCGCCGTGCCGGTCGACCCGCGGGTCGCGGCCCTGGGCCTCCGGGCCGTGCTCCTCGCGCACCGTGTCGATGCGGCCGGCGCCGACGGCGTAGTGCATCAGCTCGACCAGATCCGCCCAGATGGCGTCCCAGGTGCGGCGGTCGATGTCACGGCCGGGTATCGCGGGGTCGAGGCGGTGCCGGTAGAGCACCTCCGCGCGGAAGATGTTGCCCACTCCGGCGGCGATGCGCTGGTCCATCAACAGGGCGGCGATCGGCTTGCCGGAGCGTCGTACTCGTTCGTACCCCCGCGACGGCTCGGCGTCAGCGCGCAGCGGATCGGGACCGCTCGAGGCGACCACCGCGTCGCGCTCCTCCGGGGTGATGATGCGGCACCATTGCGGCCCCCGCAGATCTGCGACGGTGACGCCGTTGTGGAGGCGCAGCCGCACCTCGCCGACAGGTGGGGCCAGGGGCTCGAAGCGGATCTTGCCGATCAACCCCAGGTGGATGTGCACGACGTCGCCCGTGGCGAAGTCGAGGAAGAGGTGCTTGCCGACGGCTTCCCCGTGGTTGAACACGGAGCCGTCGAGCGGTGTCGCGTCGAAACGGCCCTGCGGGGAGGTGACGGAGACCTCGACCCCGCCGAAGGTGGCGGTGTATTCGGAAGCGAGCCGGTGAATGACGTGACCCTCAGGCATTTCGCCACCTTAGCCGTCCGTAGACTCGGCCCATGAGCGAAGAGCAGCGGCGTGAGTTCGGGCGCGACGGCGTGTCCGGCCTGGTGGACCGGGAGCGGGCCCTTCGGGCCAAGCTGCTCCCGCGTCGGGACCGCAGCACCGAGGACCAGCAGAAGCACCAGCGGCTCCGGAACCGCAACGCCCAGGGAAGTTGAGCGATCAACGGTGTGACTAGGGCGTCCGCACAGATGGACGCCCGAGGTTCCTGGGCAAACTGCGCATAGACTCTGCTCATGTCTCCGAACGACCCGACCAAGGGCGCACTCTCTAAGGCTCAGCGGTTCTCGTATTCCGAAATGAGGTCGATGCGGCGCTGATGCCGGTCCTCCCCCGGGAACTGCGTGGTGACGAAGGTCTTGACGATGTCGTAGGACTCTTCCAGCGACTGCATCCGGCCGCCCAGTGAGATGACGTTGGCGTCATTGTGCTCGCGCGCCAGCCTGGCCAACTCCACGTTGTAGGCCAGCGCCGCGCGCACACCCTTCACCTTGTTGGCCGCGATCTGCTCACCGTTGCCGGAGCCGCCCAGCACGACGCCCAGGGAACCGTCCTCCGCGACGACTGCCTCTGCACAGGGGATGACGAAGGGAGGGTAGTCGTCCAGCGCGTCGTACTCGTGCGCGCCGTGGTCGACGACCTCGAAGCCGTCCTCCTGAAGCCGCTCGACGAGGTAGTTCTTCAACTCGAAGGCCGCGTGGTCAGTGGCAATGTGGATTCGCATGGGTCAACTATCCCAGCCCTGCGGGGCCGCTGCTCAACAGGGTGACGAATCCGGCCTCGTCCAGGATGGGCAGCCCAAGCTCCTCCGCCTTGGCGGCCTTCGTGCCCGCGTTGGCGCCCACCACGACGTAGTCGGTGTTCTTGCTCACCGAGCCCGCGGCCTTGCCCCCGCGGCTGATGATGGCCTCCTTCGCGCCGTCCCGGGTGAAGCCCTCCAGCGAGCCGGTCACCACCACCGTGACGCCCTCCAGTGTGCGGGGCTGTGACTCGTCCACCTCGTCAGCCATCCGGACCCCGGCGGCCGCCCACGTGTCGACGATGGCGACGTGCCAGTCCACGTCGAACCAGTTCTTCACCGACTCCGCGATCACCCCGCCCACGCCCTCCGTCGAGGCGAGCTCCTCCAGCGAGGCGGCGCGGATGGCGTCGAGCGACGCGAACCTGGCGGCCAGCGAGCGGGCGGCCGTGGGGCCGACGTGCCTGATGGACAAGGCCACCAGGACGCGCCAGAGGGGCTGGGTCTTGACGGCCTCGAGGTTGGCGAGGAGCTTCTCCCCCACCGTCGACAACACGCGGCCGTTGCGGCAGGGCGCGTCGGCGTCTGCGGGCTTGGCCAGCCTCGTGTAGAAATCCGTGGCGAGCAGGTCTTCGACCGTCAGGTCGAAGAGGCCGCCTTCGTCCGTCAGCAGACCGGCGCTGAGCAGCGCGTTGGCGCCCTTCTCGCCGAGCGCCTCGATGTCGAACGCGCCACGGGACGCCAGGCTGAACAGACGTTCCCGGAGCTGGCTGGGGCAGGTGCGGGAGTTGGGGCACCGGATGTCCTTGTCGCCCTCCTTCTCCGGCCGCAGTTCGGTGCCGCAGGACGGGCAGTGGGTGGGCATCACGAACGGCCGCTCCGAGCCGTCGCGCAGCGCCACGACGGGCGCGACGATCTCCGGGATGACGTCGCCGGCCTTCCGGAGCACGACGGTGTCGCCGATGAGCACGCCCTTGCGCTCTACCTCGAACGGGTTGTGGAGCGTGGCCATCTCCACCGTCGAGCCACTGACGAAGACGGGCTCCATGATCCCGTACGGGGTGACGCGCCCCGTGCGGCCCACGTTGACCCGGATGTCGAGGAGCTTGGTGTTGACCTCCTCCGGCGGGTACTTGTACGCGATGGCCCAGCGAGGAGCCCTCGACGTGGCCCCCAACCGGTCCTGCTCCGAGAGCTTGTCCACCTTCACCACGACGCCGTCGATCTCGTGGGTCAGGCCGTGGCGGTGTTCGCCATAGTAGGCGACATACTCCGCCACCTCCGCCCGCGATTCCAGCACCTTGTAAGCCGGGGACACCGGCAGGCCCCACTCCTTCAACTGCTCGTAGGCTTCTGACTGCGACTCGAAGGCGGCCCCCTCCACGACGCCGATGCCGTGCACGATCATCTGCAGCGGGCGCGAGGCGCTCACCGCGGGGTTCTTCTGGCGCAGCGAACCCGCCGCGGCGTTGCGCGGGTTGGCGAAGGGCGCCTTGCCGTCCTGGACCAGCGCCTCGTTGAGCCGCTCGAAACCGGCGACGGGGAAGAAGACCTCGCCGCGTACCTCCAGCACGGCCGGGGCCGCGCCCTTCAGCCGCCGCGGGATGCCCTTGATAGTTTCCACGTTGGGTGTGACATCTTCGCCCACGCGCCCGTCGCCGCGCGTGGCCGCGACACTCAGGCGGCCGTCGAGGTAGAGGAGGTTGACGGCGAGCCCGTCGATCTTCAGCTCGCACAGGTAGCGGTCTGCCGGGGTGCGGTTGAGCCAGCCGGTGAGTTCCTCGTCCGAGAACACGTTGTCGAGGCTGAGCAGGCGACGGCGGTGCTCCACGGGCTTGAAGTCCGTGATCCGCGCGGTGCCCACGCGCTGGGTGACGGAATCAGGCGAGACCAGCGACGGGTGGGCGTCCTCGAGCGCCTGGAGCTCACGCATCGTCTCGTCGTACTCCGCGTCCGACATGGTGGGCGAATCAGCCCCGTAGTAGGCCTCCTGGGCCTCGGTCAGGCGCGTGTTGAGGTCAGTCCACTGGCGGCGCAACTGCGGGGATTCCACCCCGGCCCTGCTCTCTTCGCTCATGCGTTTTATCGTTGCATACGCTGGTGACACCGCCCAGATCTACGGTGGGGGAATCATTTGCTCCCAGGAGAGCCCAAATCCCACCGCTCTCGGCAGTTCAGTAGAAGAATGCAGGAAACCCTGATGAGGGCGGACAACATCGACACAGGAGAATAGACACCCCATGGCTACGGCGAACATCACGCGCGACGAGGCCGTCGCACGGTCCCAGATCATGACCACCGAGGCCTACCGTGTTCTCGTCGACCTCACCGGTCGTGAGGTCGAACAGCCCGCCAGGCAGTTCGTCTCGACCACGCAGCTCACCTTCTCCTCGGCGGGCGGCTCGACCTACCTCGACCTCATCGCCGACGACGTGCGTGAGGCCACCCTCGACGGTGAGGCGTTCGACACCTCGTCCTTCGACGGCTACCGCCTCCCCCTCCCCGAGCTGGAGGAGGGCAGGCACGAGGTGCAGGTCGTGGCCACGTGTCGCTACTCCAACACCGGCGAGGGCCTGCACCGTTTCGTGGACCCCGCCGACGACGCGGTGTACCTCTACACCCAGTTCGAGACGGCCGACGCGCGCCGCATGTTCGCCAACGCCGAGCAGCCGGACCAGAAGGCCACCTTCCAGCTGACCGTGCTGGCCCCCAGCGAATGGGTGGTGTTCACCAACTCCGCCCGCGTGGAGCCGCACGACATCGGCGACGGTTTCGGCCGCTTCGAGCACGAGCCCACGCCGCCGGTTGCCACCTACATCACCGCGCTGGTCTGCGGCGAGTTCCACGTGGTGGAGGGCACCATCACCACCGACGGCAAGGAGATCCCGGCGTCGGTGGCATGCCGCCGGTCGCTGGCCCAGTACCTGGACGCGGACCGCATCCTCACCACCACGCAGCGCGGCTTCGAGGTCTTCGAGGACTCCTTCGGCGTGCCCTACCCCTTCTCCACCTACGACCAGATCTTCGTGCCGGAGTTCAACGCCGGGGCCATGGAGAACGCCGGCTGCGTCACCTTCCGCGACGAGTACCTGTTCCGCTCGCGGGTGACCTCGCGGGAACTGGACGCCCGCGACAACACGATCCTCCACGAACTGGCCCACATGTGGTTCGGCGACCTCGTCACCATGCGCTGGTGGAACGACCTGTGGCTCAACGAATCCTTCGCCGAATGGGCCTCGCACTACGCCAACGACGAGATCTCGAAGCGCTACGACACCGGCACCAACTCCTGGGCGTCGTTCAGTAACGAGCGCAAGGCCTGGGCCTACCTGCAGGACCAGCTCTCCACGACGCACCCCATCGCCGCCGACATGAGCGACCTCGAGAAGGTCGAGCAGAACTTCGATGGCATCACCTATGCCAAGGGCGCCTCCGTCCTGAAGCTGCTGGTCTCCATCGTCGGCCGCGAGGCGTTCCTGGCCGGCGTGCACGAGTACTTCCAGAAGCACGCGTGGGGCAACACCGAGCTCTCGGACCTCCTCGTCGAGCTGGAAGCGGCCTCCGGCCGCGACCTGTCGTGGTTCTCCGCCCAGTGGCTGGAGACGGCAGGCGTCAACACGCTGGCCCCCAGCTTCGACCTGGACGACGAGGGCCGCTTCACGCGCTTCGACGTGGTGCAGACCGCCCACCCGGACTGGCCGACGCTGCGGACGCACCGCCTGGGCATCGGCATCTACGCCCTCGGTGAGGACGGCCTGCTCACCCGCAGCCACTACGTCGAGACCGATGTCGACGGCGAGCGCACCGCCATCGAGGACCTGGTGGGGGTGCACCGCGGCGACGTGGTGCTCCTCAACGACGGCGACCTCACCTACGCCAAGGTCCGCTTCGACGACGACTCGTCCGCCGCGCTCGTGGAGCACATCGGCGCGCTGACAGATCCCCTGGCCCGCGCCGTCTCGCTCACCGCCTTCTGGGAGATGACGCGCGACGCGGAGTTCCCGGCACAGCAGTACAAGCGCCTGGTGCAGGCCGCGCTCCCCTCGGAGAACGACATGGCAGGCGCCTCGACGCTGCTCGCGCAGGCCAGCAACGCCGCCCTCGCGTTCACGGCGCCGGAACTGCGCGACGACCTCAACACCCGCTGGGTGGCGGGCCTCGCGCAGCTCCTCAAAGAGACCGAGCCCGGCTCCGACAAGCAGGTGCTGATCGCCAAGGCGCTCATCGGGAATGTGCGCTCCGCAGAGGGCATCGAACTGATCCGCGGGTGGCTCAACGGTGAAGAGGTGCCCGAGGGCCTGGCCATCGACACCGGCATGCGGTGGGCGATCACGGCGGCCCTGGCCAAGCTGGGCGCCATCGGCCACGACGAGATCTCCGCCGAACTGGACCGCGACAACACCTCCGCCGGCGCCGAACAGGCCGCCGGCGCGGGTGCCGCGCTCCCTGACGTGGACTCCAAGTCGCAGGCGTGGGCGCTGGCCACGGACGACCCGGACGTGCCCAACGAGACCCACCGGTCCATCTGCATGGGCTTCTGGCGCTACGGCCAGGACGAGGTGCTGGAGCCCTATCCGGCCGCCTACCTCGATCTGCTCCGCCGCATCTCGCGCCGCGAGGGCACGTGGGCCGACAGGGGCTACGCCACCGTCGGCACCGCGCTGCGTTGGCTGTTCCCGACGCCGCTGGTGACGGAGTCACTGGTGGCCACCATCCAGGCGTGGCTCGACGACAACGAGCCCAGCGAACAGGTCCGCCGCTCCGTCACTGAACGCCTCGACGAGGCACGCCGCTCGCTGAGGGCCCAGGAGCGCAGCCGCCTCGACGCGTCCTGAACAACGACGAAAGGGCCGCCGGGCAACAATGCCCGGCGGCCCTTTCGTCGTTCAGGTGCGGTCAGTTCGGACGGGTGTTCTCCAGTTCGGTGCTGCTGGCCTTCAGCTCGCGCTCGCGGCGTTCGCGCGCCAGCTTGGGGCCGAAGTAGAGCAGAGCCACGATGACGCCGAAGCCCAGCGGGCCTAGCACCATCAGGAACATCAGGAGCATGTCAGAGACGGGCTCCGGCTGGGGCCAGCCCGGAAGGACCTCGAGTGGGAGCAGGTTCATGGCAGGCACTCTATACGGAACTGGCGTGTGAGAGGAGTCAGTCCGTACGGTAGATTGAGCCGACCACGGGAGGAAACCATGGAGCCACGCGCCGTAGTAGATGGCGACGAGATGCAGTGGGCGTTGAACCGAATGACGCACGAGATCCTCGAGAAGAACCACGGCAGTGATGACGTGATCCTGTTGGGCATCATCACCCGGGGCGCCCCTCTGGCGGAGCGGATCGCCGCCATCGCCGAGGCGCAGGGGCACGCCATCCCTGTCGGCCAACTCGACATCACGATGTACCGCGACGACCTGCGCCGCAACCCCACCCGCATGCCCAGCCCCACCGTCCTGCCGGAGGAGATCGACGGCAAGGTCGTGGTGCTGGTGGACGACGTGCTGTTCTCCGGACGCACCATCCAGGCCGCGCTGCTCGCACTGGCAGACCTGGGCCGGCCACGCGCCATCCAACTGGTGGCGCTCATCGACCGCGGTGGACGCGACCTGCCCATCCAGGCGGACATCGTCGGCAAACTCATCCCGACGGCCCGCGACGAACGGGTCCGCGTGAACCTCACCGAGACCGACGGTCAGGAC
Source organism: Tessaracoccus lubricantis (assembly GCF_039544535.1). Taxonomy (NCBI): domain Bacteria; kingdom Bacillati; phylum Actinomycetota; class Actinomycetes; order Propionibacteriales; family Propionibacteriaceae; genus Tessaracoccus; species Tessaracoccus lubricantis. The sequence continues at coordinate 42,498 of NZ_BAABLV010000044.1, read as the reverse complement.
CTCATCACCATCGAACGGAGCGGCCAGTGAAGCATCTCCTCGGCATCGCCGATCTCAGCGAAGAGGAGATCTGGACCATCCTCGACACAGCCGAGGAAATGCACGACATCCAGTCACGCCCCATCAAGAAGCTGCCCGCCCTGCGCGGCCGCACCATCGTCAACCTGTTCTTCGAGGACTCGACGCGCACCCGCTCGTCCTTCGAGTTGGCGGCCAAATGGCTGTCGGCAGATTCCATCAACGTCGCGGCCAAGGGGTCGTCGGTGTCCAAGGGCGAGTCCATGAAGGACACGCTGCAGACCCTCGACGCCATGAGCGTCGACGCCATCGTGATGCGGCACGCCGGCTCCGGCTCGGTGGCGCAGGCGGCCGGCTGGGTCCGCGCGTCGATGATCAACGCCGGCGACGGCATGCACGAACACCCCACCCAGGCGCTCCTGGACGCCCACGCGATCCGTCGGCACCTGCGCGCCAACGACCTGGGCGACCTGTCGGGCAAGCGCATCGCCATCACCGGCGACCTGCTGCACTCCCGCGTGGTGCGCTCCAACGTGCTTCTGTGGGAGAAGGTGGGCGCCAGCGTCGTGCTGGTGGCTCCCCCGACGCTGATGCCGCCCGGCGTGGAGACGTGGGGCGTCGAGACCACCGCCACCTTCGACGAGGTGCTGCCGGAAGTGGACGTCGCCATGATGCTGCGCGTCCAGCGCGAGCGCATGCAGGGTGGGTTCTTCCCGTCCGAGCGCGAGTACATCGACGCCTACGGCCTCACACCCCGCCGCCTCAGGATGCTGAAGGACGGCGCCTGCATCGCACACCCCGGCCCGATGAACAGGGGCCTCGAAATCTCGTCAGCGGCCGCCGACGCCGCGCGCTCGATCATCCTCGACCAGGTCTCGGCCGGTGTCGCGGTGCGGATGAGCGTGCTCTACCACCTGCTTGCCGGAGAGGAAAAGTAGTAGATGACCGCCACCACGCTCCACGGGGTGCAACTGCCGGACGGCACCCGCACCGACCTCCACCTTGCCAACGGCGTGATCACCGAGTCAGCACCGGCCGACGCGCGGATCGTGGACTGCCACGGGCTCATCGCGCTGCCGGGCCTCGTCGATCCCCACACCCACCTGCGTGAGCCGGGCCGTGAAGACGCCGAAACGGTGCTGAGCGGCACTGAGGCCGCCGCGCGCGGCGGGTTCACGGCAGTGTGCGCCATGGCGAACACCCAGCCCGTCACCGACACAGCAGAGAAGGCCGAGCACGTGCTCGACCTGGGCCTCAACGCCGGCCTGGTGGACGTCGTCGTGATCGGCGCCATCTCCAAGGGCCTCAAGGGAGAGGAACTCGCCGAACTGGGCCTGATGAACCGCTCCCGCGCCCGCGTGACGATGTTCTCCGACGACGGCATGTGCCTGATGAACCCCCAACTCATGCGCCGCGCGCTGGAGTGGGTGCGCCCCTTCAACGGCGTGGTCGCTCAGCACTCGCAGGATTCGTTCCTGGCCGGCCCCGGCGCCTGCTGCCACGAGGGCGAGTTGTCCGGGCGCCTCGGCCTGGGCGGCTGGCCGCCCGTAGCGGAGTCGACGATCATCGCCCGCGACGCCATGCTGGCTGAGGCCACCGGTTCCCGGCTGCACGTGTGCCACATCACCACCGCCGAGGGCGTCGAAGTGGTGCGGTGGGCCAAGCAGCGCGGCGTGCAGATCACGGCTGAAGTCACGCCCCACCACCTGCTGCTGGGCACCGAGGAACTCACCGGCTACGACACCGTCTACAAGGTGAACCCGCCGTTGCGCACCCCCGAGCACATCGAAGCCCTGCGCGCCGCGCTGGAGGACGGCACCATCGACGTGGTGGGCACGGACCATGCGCCCCATGCGCCGCAGGACAAGGACCATGCCTTCGTCGACGCCAGGCCCGGCATGCTGGGTCTGGAGCAGGCGCTGTCCGTCGTCATCGAGACCATGGTCAAGCCGGGGCGTCTCACCTGGGCCCAGGTGGCCGAGCGGATGAGCCACGCTCCCGCCCGGCTGGCGTCCCTGGCGGATCAGGGGCGCCCGCTCCGGGTGGGCGAGCCCGCCAACATCGTGCTGGTCAACCCTGATCGGACCGCGACGGTGGACAGGGCTCAGTCGAGGTCGCTGAGCCGCAACAACCCGTACCACGGACGCACCCTGCCGGACCCTGTGGAGGCCACCTTCCTGAGGGGTCGCCAGACTTTCGCGCGCACCGATTCCTGAGGGGTCCCCGCGCTGGGGGGCCTGATCCGGCCGGGGCGTTCTCAAACGCTCGTTGAGAACGCGTGATCGTCAGAATTCTCTGCTACTGAACGCTCCGCCTTGCGACACTCACCACACCTGCACTGTCGCACGGAAGGCCCCCAGCGTGAATAACCGCTTGTCAAGAAGAGTTTCTTGCCATCCTCGCCGTGATCGCCCTCGCGATCACCGGCTTCGTAGCACCCGGCACGGCGAAGGCCGTCGACCCGCCCGCCCACCAGGGCAACAAGATCACGTTCCCCGGCAACGATGGCCAGGAACATGCCGTCTCCTGGGACGGCCATTCGTTCAAGATCGACGGAGAGCGCCTCGTCATCTGGTCCGGCGAACTCCACCATTGGCGGGTGCCGCACGAGGACGGATGGCGTGACGTCTTCCAGAAGCTGCGCGCTGCGGGCTTCAACGCAGTGTCTCTCTATTTCTTCTGGGATTCCACCACTCCATACTCCGACATCGCACGCGTCAACGCTCATAGCGAACGACTAATTGAACGGTTAAGGTGAGAGATCCGTAATCATTCCGTGATCAAGCTCGCACGGGTGAGCGTGAGCGGCCGCAGAGTGACACAAAGACATCTTGACGTCAAGAATTATCTGGAGTTCTTTGGCGCTGCGCCAGCTCCCGGGCTCCTCCTATTCGCCCCGCCCCACTAGGCTCGAGGGGAACGAACGTGAGGAGAACTTCCATGAGCAATCTGGCAGCCGTCGGCGTCATCGGAATGGCGGTGATGGGCTCGAACCTGGCCCGGAACCTGGCACGCAACGGCCATCGTGTGGCCGTGTGGAACCGCACCCCCAACAAGACCAACGAACTGGTGGCCGAACACGGCCATGAGGGTGACTTCGTCCCCGCCGTCGAGCTGGCAGATTTCGTCGCCTCGATCGAGCGCCCCCGCCGCATGATCCTGATGATCAAGGCCGGCGCCCCCACGGATTCCACCATCGACCTGCTGGTCCCGCTGCTCGACGAGGGCGACATCGTCGTCGACGGCGGCAACGCACACTTCGAGGACACCCGCAGGCGTGAGCTCAAGCTGCGTGACCTCGGCCTCCACTTCGTCGGCGCCGGCATCTCCGGTGGCGAGGTGGGCGCGCTGGAAGGGCCCTCGATCATGCCCGGCGGCTCCCCGGAGTCCTACGAAGCGCTCGGGCCCATCCTCGAATCCATCTCCGCCAAGGTCGACGGCGAACCCTGCTGCACCTACATCGGGCCGGATGGCGCGGGCCACTTCGTGAAGATGGTGCACAACGGCATCGAGTACGCCGACATGCAGTTCATCGGCGAGGCGTACGAACTCCTGAAGGCCGTGGGGTTCTCGCACGACGAGATGGCGGACGTGTTCGCCACCTGGAACACCGGCGACCTGGACTCCTACCTCATCGAGATCACCGCAGAGGTTCTGCGCAAGAAGGATCCCCGCACCGGCCGCCCCCTCGTCGAGGTGATCGTCGACGCCGCCGGCATGAAGGGCACCGGCACCTGGACGGTGCAGTCGGCCCTCAACCTGGGCACCCCGGTCAACACCATTGCCGAGTCCGTCTTCGCCCGCGCGATCTCGTCGGCGCCCGAACTGCGCCAGGCGGCGCGGGCCGCGTTGCAGGGTCCCGACGCGAAGATCCAGGTGGCGGATCGCGAGGCGTTCGTCGAGCAGATCCGTCAGGCGCTGTGGGCCTCCAAGGTGGTCGCCTACGCGCAGGGTCTCGACGAGATCCGCATGGCCGGGGCCGAATACGGCTGGGACATCAACGTCGGCGAGGTGGCCAAGATCTGGCGCGCCGGCTGCATCATCCGGGCGAAGCTGCTCGAGCGCATCCGCTCGGAGTACGCGGACAGGAAGCTCGCCACGCTGCTCGAGGCGCCCTCCGTGGCTGAGGGCCTGGCCGGCTCGCAGGACGCGTGGCGCGAGGTGGTGTCGGTGGCCGTCAAGGCCGGCGTCCCCGTTCCCGGCTTCGCGGCAGCCCTGGCGCACTACGACCAGGCGCGCGCACCCCGTCTCAACGCGGCTCTCACCCAGGGCCTGCGCGACTACTTCGGTGCCCACACCTACCGTCGCATCGATGCCGAGGGCGCCTTCCACATCAACTGGAGCACCGACGGCACCGAGGAGCCCGCGGACACCGCTGGCTGATGAACGCACCTGACCCGCTGGCGAACTTCTCCGCACCCACGCGCGAGTGGTTCGCCAGCGTGTTTTCGGCCCCCACCGCCGTCCAGGCCGAGGCCTGGACGGCGATCGCGCGGGGCGAGCATGCGCTCGTCGTCGCGCCTACCGGCTCGGGCAAGACGCTGTCGGCCTTCCTCTCTGCCATCGACGGCCTGGCGACGCGGCCCGAGAGGCTCCCGACTGCCGGGACCAGCGTGGTGTACGTCTCGCCGCTCAAGGCGCTGGGCGTCGACATCGAACGCAACCTGCGCGCGCCACTCACCGGCACCCGGTTGGCAGCTGAGCGCCTCGGCGTCCCGTGGAGCGAGGTATCGGTGGGCGTGCGCTCCGGCGACACCCCGCAGCGGGAGCGCGCCGCGCTCATCCGGCGGCCGCCCGACATCCTGATCACCACGCCCGAGTCGCTGTACCTGATGCTGACGAGTTCGGCCCGGCGCACGCTGACGTCCGTCGAGACCGTGATCGTGGACGAGATCCACGCCGTGGCGGGCACGAAGCGCGGCTCCCACCTGGCCCTGTCCCTCGAACGGCTGGACATGCTGGTGGGACGCGACGTCCAACGCGTGGCGTTGTCGGCCACCGTGCGCCCCATCGAGCAGGTCGCCTCGTTCCTCGGCGGCGACAGGGCCGTCACGGTGGTGGCCCCGCCAGCCCACAAGTCGTGGGACGTGACCGTGCGCACCGCGGTGGAGGACCTCACCGACATCCCGGATCCCGCCGCAGGCGACGGCACCGCAGGAGACCTGTTGGACCTGCTACGCGGCGGCCCGGCCACGAACGGCTCGATCTGGCCGCATGTGGAGCGGGAACTTTACGACGCCGTCATACAGGGCCGCTCCACCCTGATCTTCACCAACGGCCGCCGCTCGGCCGAGCGCATCACCGGCCGGCTCAACGAGATGTGGGCCGAGGAGAACGACCCCGACACGCTCCCGCCCATCCCTGCGCGCCCACCCGCCCAGGTGATGGCTCCCGTGGACACGGTCCCGGGCGCGCCGCTGGTCATCGCCCGCGCCCACCACGGCTCGGTCAGCAAGGAGCAGCGCGCCGAGATCGAGGGCGCCCTGAAATCAGGCGAACTCAAGTGCGTCGTGGCCACCAGTTCGCTCGAACTCGGCATCGACATGGGGGCGGTGGACCGGGTCCTCCAGGTAGCCTCTCCCCCGTCGGTGGCCAGCGCCCTGCAGCGCATCGGGCGCGCAGGGCACGTGGTGGGAGCCACGTCCGTGGGCCAGGTCTTCCCGTTGCACAGGGGCGACCTCGCCTCGGCCGTCGTCACGACGGAGCGGATGCTGGCCGGCGACATCGAGGAGCTCCACATCCCGCAGCACCCGCTGGACGTGCTGGCCCAGCAGACGGTCGCCGCAACGGCCGCAGAGGGCGACGAGGGGCTGGACGTCGACGGGTGGTTCGCCGCCGTCACGCGCTCGCGGCCCTACTCGGATCTGGACCGGTCCCTGCTGGATTCCGTCGTGGAACTGCTCACGGGCGCCTACCCCTCAGCCGACTTCGGCAACCTGCGCGCCAGGTTGGCAATGGGCGAGGACAACCGGCTCTACCCCAGGCCGGGCGCGCTGCGGGTGGCCGCCACCTCGGGCGGCACCATCCCGGACAGGGGGATGTTCGGCGTGTTCCTCGCCGGTGAGGAGGCGGGTGCCCGGCGGGTGGGTGAACTCGACGAGGAGATGGTCCACGAATCACGGGTGGGCGACGTCTTCACGCTGGGCGCGTCGTCCTGGCGCGTGGAGGAGATCACGCGCGACCGGGTGCTCGTCACGCCGGCCCCGGGGAACACCGGCCGGTTGCCGTTCTGGCGCGGCGAGGACGAGGGGCGGCCCGCGGAGCTGGGCAGGAACATCGGCCGCCTCCAGCGGGAGGCCTCGCGCAATCCGGAACGGCTGGACCGCCCCTTCCTGGACAGGAACACCCGCCGCAACCTGGAGCGCTACCTGGCTGAGCAGCGCACGGCGACGGGGTCGGTGCCGGACGAGCACACCGTCGTGCTGGAGCGGTTCCGCGACGAGTTGGGCGACTGGCGCGTGGTGGTCCACTCGCCGCTCGGCCGACGGGTGCTGGGGGCATGGTCGCTGATCATCGCGGACGCGCTGTCGCGGGAGGTCAGCATCGACGTGGTGCCCGTGGCCGGCGACGACGGCATCGTGCTGCGTCTGCCTGATTCGGATCTGGTCGAGCGCCTCCCCGAACTCCTCCTGACGGACCCCGACGACGTGGGCCGCATCGTCGTCGAGCAGGTGGGCGGCACGGCCCTGTTCGCAGCCCGCTTCCGCGAGTGCGCCGCCCGGGCGCTGCTCCTCCCCCGGCCCAACCCGGGCCGGCGCGCGCCGCTCTGGCAGCAGCGGCAGCGCTCGGCCCAACTCCTGGAGGTGGCCAGGCACCACCCGAGGTTCCCCATCATCATCGAGACGGTGCGCGAGGTCACGCAGGACGCCTACGACCTGCCCGGCCTCGTCGAGCTCATGCGCGGGCTGCGCTCCGGCGCGGTGCGGCTCGTGGAGGTGGTCACCGATCAACCCAGCCCGTTCGCGGCCACGCTCCTGTTCCGCTACCCGGGCGCGTTCATCTACGACGGCGACGCGCCGCTCGCGGAGCGCCGCGCCGCGCTGCTCGCCATGGACCCGGAACTCCTCGCCGCCGCGCTCGGAACGCTGGACCTGCGCGAGGTGCTCGACCCGGAAGTCGTGGCCGAGGTGGTCGCCGAGCTGCAGCGCACCGCGTCGAACCGACGGGCGGGCCACGACGACGCGGTGGCCGCGCTGCCGCGGGAACTGGGGCCGGTTCCCATCGTCGAGCTCGAGGGGAAGGTGTCGCCTGAGTGGTGGGCCGCCTCCGTCGCCACCGTGGCGGAGCGGCTCAACGAGGTGGTGGTGCTCAATCTGGCAGGGCGCCCGCACCTGGTGGCGGTCTCGGATCTGGCCCTGCTGCGCGACGCACTCGGGATCCCGGTACCCGCCGGGCACGCCGCGCCTCAGGTGGAGGGCCGCGACCCGCTGACCCAGCTCATCGCCCGCTACGCGCGTACCCACGGTCCTTTCAGTGCGCAGGAGGTGGCCGACGCGTTCGGCCTGGGGGTGGCCACCGTCGGGTTGGTGGTGGAGCGGGAGCGGGTGGCAAAGCGCCTGGTGGCCGGGCGGTTCACCGCCACAGAGCCCCAATTCGTGGACCCGGAGGTGCTCCGCCGGCTACGTAGCCGCTCGCTCTACAAGGCGCGATCGGAGCTGCAGCCCGTCTCTCAGGAGGGCTTCGCGCGCTTCCTGGCGGCATCACACCACGTCGACGACAGGCCCGTGTCCAGCCCCGACGAGGTGCTGCTCGCCCTGCAACGGCTCGCCGGAGCGGCGCTCCCCGCCAGCGCCTGGGAAACCCACGTGCTGCCAGCCCGTCTGGCGGGTTACCAGGCAGCGCACCTCGACGCGCTGCTCGCCGAGGGCGAGGTGGTGGTTCGTCTGCGTGGCTCCGCGGGGCCGAACGACCCGCTGGTGGCGTTGGTCCCGGCGGACGACCTCGACCTGCTCGGGCCACCGGATCAGCCGCCCTCGGAGGAGGCGCTCGCCGTGGCCGCCCGGCTCGCGGAGGGTGACGGTACGTTCGCGTCGATCCACGCCTCTGAGTCCGCTGTGGAACTCGCGGACGCGCTCTGGCACGCGGCGGAGGAGGGCGCGATCGCCCCGGCGTCGATGGCTCCCGTGCGGGCCCGTATCGGCGGCGCCGCCCGGGGAGCGCACAAGGCCAGCCGCCCCTCCCCCAGACGGCGTGCCCGCCTCCCCCGCCCGTCTCGCGCGCTGTTGAGTGGGCAGGGATCGCTCACCCCACCGCAGGTCTCGGGCCGGTGGTACCGGGTTCGGGACACCCAGCCCACCCCAGCTGAAGCGGCCCTGGCGTTGGCGTCCTCGTGGCTCGAGCGCTTCGGCGTGATCACGCGTGGTGGGGTGACGGCTGACGGCACGCCCGGCGGTTTCGCCGCCGCCTATCGGTTGCTGTCCAAGCTGGAGGAAGCCGGCAAGATGCTGCGCGGTTACCTCGTGGAAGGCCTGGGCGGCGCGCAGTTCAGCACGCCGGACCTCATCGAGCAGCTTCGCTCGCACGAGAACCGCGGCCCGGCCGTTGCTGAAGGACCGGCGGTCGAGGGGCCCCGCAGCCTCCCGGTCCTGGCCGCCCTCGACCCGGCCAACCCGTACGGCTCGATCCTGCCCTGGCCCGCGCACCCGACGGCCCACCCTTCGCGCGCGGCCGGCGCCCTCGTCGTGCTGGCAGACGGCGTCTGCCTCGCCCACCTCACCCGCGGGGGCCGCATCCTCACCCTCTTCGGCGGCTCCGAGCACCGCGAACGCCACGCCACCCTCGTCATCCACGCCCTCGTGCGCGCCGTGGGCGAGGGCCGGATGGGCAGGCTCCGCATCGAAGAGGTCGACGGCGAACGGGTGGGTTCGTCGGGCCTCGAGGCCACGCTGCTGGCCGCCGGTGCACGGCTCACGCCGAAGGGCATCACGGTGGAGGCGCCCCGTGCCTGAGGGCGACACCGTCTGGCAACTGTCGCAGCGGCTCCAGCCCCTCGTCGGGCGGACGATCGAGCACAGCGACTTCCGCGTGCCCGCGCTCGCGACTCAGACCTTGGTGGGCACCACGATCGACCGCATCTGGCCCTACGGCAAGCACCTCTACTGGCAGTGCGCGGACCGCATCCTGCACACGCACCTCCGCATGGACGGCACCTGGCGCATCCATGCGGTCGGGGCGAAATGGTCGGCGCCCGCCCATACCGCCCGCCTGGTGATCCGGCTCGACGGCGGGGTCGAGCTGGTGGGGCATTGGCTCGGCGTCGTCGAGCTCTGGCCCGCCAGGGAGTACGACCGACGCACCGCCCACCTCGGCCCTGACGTGCTCGCCGACGACTGGCACTCCCCCGGCCGCTGGGAGCCCACGGGGCGCGACGAGGCGGTCCGCCGGGTGTCGTCGCGCCCCGAGCGGACCATCGGCGAGGCGCTGCTGGACCAACGCAACCTGGCAGGCCTCGGCAACGAGTACCGCGTCGAAGTCTGCTTCCTGCAGGGCCTCCACCCGACGACATCGGTGGCCCTGTGCGACGTCCCCGCCGTCGTCGACCTGGCCGCGAAACTGATGCGCGGGAACCTCACGAACCCCGTCCGGACATTCACCGGGATCCACCGGCGAGGAGAGAACACGTTCGTGTTCGGGCGCAGGCACCGCCCGTGTCGCCGATGCGGCACGCTGATCGAGGCCTCGGAACTGGGCGGCGGCAGGTCCGTCGCCGACGCAGATGCGGACCAGCAGCGCGTCATCTGGTGGTGCCCCACCTGCCAGCCCACCGCCGGTTGAGCCGCAACGCTGGTGGAGCCCCAACGCTGGTGGAGCCGCAACGCTGGTTGAGCCGCGAGCCCTGCGAGCGTGTCGAAACCCCCAAGCGTCCACGACCACCCCGACCACCACCGTCGTTGTCCACAGCCCTACCGTGTGACCCACTGCAGCATGGAAGCTCGACCCATGCCATTCGTGTACATCCTGGAATGCAGCGACGGATCGTTCTACGTGGGCTCGACGTTCGACATCGATGCCCGCCTCTCACAGCACAACGACGGGAAGGGAGCCAAGTACACCGCGAGGAGGCGACCCGTGAAGCTCCGTTGGATGGAGGAGATGGACTCCATCGAGGAAGCCTATGTTCTCGAGAAGCGGGTGCAGGGTTGGAGCCGCGCCAAACGGCTGGCACTCATCGAGGGGCGAGTGTCAGACCTCCCCCGGCTGTCGAAACGCGGGTATCGCCCGTCTCAGGACGGGTGACCTCAGCGGCGTTCCGGCCGGGGGCCTTCATTCGGGTTGTCGGTCAGCTCACCGGGTTTCGACACGCTCGCAGAGCTCGCGGCTCAACCAGCGTGAATTCGCAGAGCTCGCGGCTCAACCAGCGTGAATTCGCAGAGCTCGCGGCTCAACCAGCGTGAACTCGCAGAGCTCGCGGCTCAACCAGCGTGAACTCGCAGCGCTCGCGGCTCAACCAGCGACTCGCGGCTCAACCAGCGGGAGCGACGAGGTGCTCCCGGAGCGACTCACGCAGCGACTCCGGCAGCTCCGTCTTCCGATGGTCCATGTCGGCGATCACCAGGATGGTCCGGGCCCGGTTGTGCACCGTGCCCGTGGCCGGGTCGACGATCTCGGAGGCCAGGACGATCGACGACGAGCCCAGGTGCACCGGGGCCACGCGCACCTCGTACGGCTCAAACCGGTGCTCAAGCTGCGCCAGGTAGTCGACGTCCTGCCGTGCGATGAGCCACATGTGCCGCGAGCCCTTCGAACCCGCCCGCGCCATCGTCGGGTCCCACTGCGTGGTGGCGGTGATGCGCGCCTGTTGCAGGTAGTCGTAGACCTTCGCGTTGTTGACGTGACCGTAGCTGTCCAGATCCGTCCAGCGCACCGGCAGCGCCACGGGCGTGCCGCGGCCCTCCAACGACGGCGACTTCAGCTCGCGCAGCGCCTGAACCTCGATGCGGTGGGCCTCGAAGAACGCCCGGTACTCGGGCTTGAGCTTGATGGGCTTCTGCTCGTCGAAGCTGAACGCACACAGCATGGTGCGCGCCCGCATGGCCACGTCATCGCCCTGCTTCACCTCGTAGGCGATCTCCACCCGCGAGGCACCCAGCTTCGAGATGCCCAACTCGACGACCACCGCGGGGCCGTCGTAATGGATCGGGCTGCGGTACTCCACCTGGTGGGCGACCACGACGATGCCCTCGTCGAGCAGGGGCGACGCGGCGCCGTCGCGCAGGAAGACGACTCGGGCCTCCTGCAGGTAGTCCACCATCACCGCGTTGTTCACGTGCCCCTGCGCGTCCATGTCCGACCAACGCAGGGGGCACTCCCAGCGGAACAAGGGGTCAGTCCTCCCGCGGGTAGAGGGTGTCGACGACGTCGGCGTACTTGTCGGTGACCGCGCCCCGGCGCACCTTCATGTTGGCCGTGACGCCGGCGTTCTCGACGGTCAGCTCATGGTCGAGGATGGCGAACTTCTTCACCGTCTCCCACTTCTCGAGCCGCTCGTTGACCCGCGCCATCCACTTCTCGATCGACGCGTGGATCTCCGGGCGCTGCGACAGCTCGGCGTAGCTGAGGTGCCCCAGGTCACGCTTCTCTGCCCAGGTCTGCAGGAGCGCGGGGTCGAGCACGACCAACGCCGACACGTACTTCCTGCCCTCGCCCACCGCGATCGACTGCGACACGTAGGGGATGTTCGCCTGGATGGCGCCCTCCACCTTCTGCGGCGCGACGAACTTGCCCCCGGAGGTCTTGAACAGGTCCTTCTTGCGGTCGGTGATCCGGATGTGGCCGGTGGGCGCGATCTCGGCGATGTCGCCGGTGTGGTACCAGCCGTCGTCGTCGATCGCCTCCGCCGTCTGCTCCGGCAGGTTGTGGTAGCCGGGCGTGATGATGGGGCCGCGCAGCAGCAGCTCGCCGTCGTCGGCCAGCTTGGTCTCGATGCCGGGCAGGATGGGGCCGACGGTGCCGAAGTGCGGGTCGCGCGGCAGGTCCACCGACGCGATGGCGCTGGTCTCGGTGGCGCCGTAGCCCTCGACGATGAGGATGCCCGCGCCGTAGAACCACTTCTGGATCTGCGGGCTGAGCTTCGCCGAACCCGAGATCATGAACTTCATCTTGCCGCCGAGGCGTTCCTTCAGCTTCGAGAACACCAGCTTGTCGGCGAGCTTGTACTGCAGGGCCAACGCTCCCGACAGGGACCGACCCGCCAGGCGGTCGTCGATCGACCGGTAGCCGACGGAGAACGCCCAGCGCGCGATCTTGCCCTTGAGGCCCGTGTTGCCCGTCATGACGGCGGCGCGGACCTTCTCGAAGATGCGCGGCGCGCCACACATGAAGGTGGGGTGCACCTCGCCGAGGCCCTGGACGATCTTGTCGATGCGCCCGTCGACGGCGGACGCGAAGCCGTAGTCGAGTTGGGCGGCGATCAGCGCCTTGCCGAAGACGTGGCTGAGCGGCAGCCACAGGAACTGCAGCTCGTCGGGGCCGATGATGTTGAGGTACTTCGTACCCGACCCCTCGTAGGCCCACGACAGGTGGTTGAGCCGCACGCCCTTGGGGCGGCCGGTGGTGCCCGAGGTGTAGATGAGGGTGGAGAGGGTGTCGTGGTTGGTGGACGCGACGGAGTCGTCGAGCGCGCTGGGGTGCTCGCGCAGGTGCGCCTCGCCCAGCTCCATCAGCTTGTCGTAGGAGATGATCCGCTCGTCGAACGTCACTCCGGTGCCGTCGATGACGACGATGGTGTGCAGCTGGTCGTCGAACTCCGCGTCGTCGAGCACCTTGGCCAGCTGCGTCGCGTTCTCGGCCACGAACACGACCGAGCCGGAGTCGCCGACGATGTAGTGCACGTCGCCGGAGGCGGTGTTGGGGTAGACCGTGGTGGTGGCGCCTGCGGCCAGCGCGATGGCGAGGTCGAGGAAGATCCACTCGACCCGGGTGCTCGAACAGATCGCGACGCGGTCCTCGTACTTCAGGCCGCGCGCGAGGAGGCCGGCGGCCAACTTCTCGATGATCTCGTTCGACTGCCGCCAGCTGAGGCTGCTCCAGGTGTTGGGGCCCTCCGAGGCGCCGTCGGGGTACATGAACGCCACCTTGTCCGGCGTCTCGGCCACCCGACGTCGCAGCATGTGGCCGACAGAGTCGGCCGCCCCCGCCATGATCTCTTCACGAACTCCCATTGGGTCCCTTTCCACGTATCACGCAAGGTTAACGTGACTGCGCGGCGTCGGCTAGGCATATAGGACACCAAGTACTTGAATCCTCAACCAATGTGGTAGTCTTGATACATGTCTGAACCAGTAGCAGGCTGGCTGACCGAGAGCCAGCAACGTGTCTGGCGGAGCTACCTCCTGGCCAACACGCACATCAACGAATACCTCGACGAGGCGCTGAGGCAGTTTAACCTCTCGCTGCCCGAGTACGAGGTATTGGTGCGACTCAGCGAGTCGCCCAACCACACCGTCCGGATGGGCGAACTCGCCTCCTCCGTCGGCCACTCCCGCTCCCGCCTGACGCACACCGTCAAGCGCATGGAGAAGATGGGCCTGGTCTCGCGCAACTCGTGCGACTCCGACGGCCGCGGCGTGCAGGCCACCATGACCGAGGAGGGCTACGACCTCCTCAAGCGGGCGGCTCCGCACCATGTCGACTCCGTGCGCCGGGTCTTCGTCGACGCCATCGACCCCGACGACTACCTCGCGCTGGGGCGCGCCATGCAGGCCGCGCTCGCCGTCGTCGACTGACACCGCTTGGACACCTTTCGACAATCCGGCGGGGACGCAGGAAACTAGGGGGGTGACTGTCGACACCGCCGCCCCCCACGCCCGCCTCCTCGAGGAGCTGGGCAGCCTGGCGAGCATCGTCGACACGAGCACGCTCACCCGTGCGATGTACTCCTCCGACGCGTCGCTGTACCGCGTCGAGCCCCTCGCAGTCGCCTACCCGCGCACGCCCGATGAGCTGATCGCCGTCGTGCGGGCCGCGCTCGCCACCGGCACCCCGATCACCGCCCGCGGCGCCGGCACGTCGTGCGCCGGCAACGCCGTCGGGCCAGGGCTGGTCATCGACGTCGCCAAGCACCTCAACACCATCCACGAGATCGACGTCGAGGCCGGGCTGGCCGTCATCGACCCGGGGGTGGTGCAGGACCAGCTCCAGCTGGCCGCCCGCCCGCACGGGCTGCGCCTCGGGCCTGACCCGTCGACGTCGAGCCGCTGCACCGTGGGCGGCATGATCGGCAACAACGCCTGCGGCCCCCGCGCGCTGGGCTACGGCCGCATGGCCGACAACGTCGTGGCGCTCGACATCATCAACGGCAAGGGCGAGCTCCTCACCCTCGGCGTCGACGACGTGCCCGAGCTGCGCTCGCTCGTCGCCGCCAATCTGGGCACGATCCGCACGGAGTTCGGCACCTTCATCCGCCAGGTGTCGGGCTACTCGCTCGAACACCTCCTGCCGGAGAAGAAGTTCGACCTGCCCAAGTTCTTCGCCGGCACCGAGGGCACCCTCGGCGTCATCGTGCGTGCCACCGTCCGCCTCGTGACCGATGCGCCGTTCAGCGTCATGGTGGCGCTGGGCTACCCGACGATGCCCGACGCCGGCGACGACATCTCCAACCTGCTGCGCTTCAGGCCCACCGCCTGCGAGGGCCTCGACCGCCGCATCGTCGACGTGGTCATCGCCAAGAACGGCCCCGAATCGGTCGGGGAGCTGCCGGCCGGCGACGGCTGGATGTTCCTGGAGATCGTGGGCGACGACCCGCAGGAGGTCCTCGAGCGCGCCCACGCCGTCGTCGCCGGGTCGGCAGCGACGGAGGGATGGGTGGTCGAGGACCCCGCCCGCGCCAACAGCCTCTGGAAGATCCGCGCCGACGGCGCAGGCCTGGCCGGCGTCAGCCTGGCCAACCCCGCCTACGGCGGCTGGGAGGACGCGGCCGTCCCGCCGCACAACCTGGGCAACTACCTGCGCGCGTTCGACGCGCTGCTCGCGAAGTACGGCCTCCAGGGCCTGCCCTACGGGCATTTCGGCGACGGCTGCGTGCACTGCCGCATCGACTTCCCGCTGACCGCGCCGGACGGAGCGCAGCAGTACAAGGCCTTCGTCGAGGAGGCCGCGCAGCTGGTGGCATCGTTCGGCGGCTCGATGTCGGGTGAGCACGGCGACGGCCGGGCCCGCTCGGCGCTGCTGCACCACATGTACTCCCCCGCGGCCCTCGAGCTGTTCACGCAGGTCAAGCGCATCTTCGACCCCGAGAACCTCCTCAACCCCGGCGTGCTCGTCGACCCGGCGCCCGTGGAGGCCGACCTGCGCATGGTGGCGGCGAGCCGCTCCCCGCTGTCGCTCAGCGACGCCGAGTTCGTCGAGGCCGTGCACCAGTGTTCCGGCGTGGGCAAGTGTCTGGCGAACTCGACGGCCTCCGGTGGCGTCATGTGCCCCAGCTACCAGGCCACCCGCAACGAGAAGGATTCGACGCGGGGCCGGGCCCGCGCGTTGCAGGAGATGGTCAACGGGTCCCTGATCAGCGGCGGATGGCGCTCACCCGAGGTGCACGCGGCGCTCGACCTGTGCCTCAGCTGCAAGGGCTGCGCCCGCGACTGCCCCACCGGCATCGACATGGCCGCCTACAAGGCGCGCGTCACCCACGAGACGTACAAGGGCCGCCTGCGTCCCCGCAACCACTACGCCCTGGGGTGGCTGCCGCGGTGGGGTCGCCTGATCACGTCCGTGCCCGGCCTGGGCCGGCTCGTCAACCTCGTGGGCGCCACTCCCGGCCTGGGGCACCTGCTGAAGTTCGCTGCCGGCGTCGACGGTCGACGGCAGATCCCCCGCTTCGCCTCGAAGACGGCCCGCCGCCGCGTCCTCGGCGCCCGCAGCGCACGAGCGGCTGCATCGCAGGCTTCCAAGGGCCGCGTCCTGATCTGGGTCGACTCGTTCTCCGACTGCTTCGAATCCACCTCCTTCGCCGCGATGGTGCAGGTGCTGGTGCGGCTGGGTTACGAGCCCGAGGTCCTCGACGAGACCGCCTGCTGCGGGCTCACCTGGATCTCGACCGGCCAGCTCGACGGCGCCCGCAGGCAGCTGACGAACGCCGCCGCGGTGCTGGCCCGCTACGTCCGCGACGGCGTCCCGATCGTCGGGGTGGAGCCCTCGTGCACCGCCGTGTGGCGCAGCGACGCCCCGGAGTTGCTGCCCCATGACGAGAACGTCGCCGCGCTCAACGGCACGGTCCTGACGCTCGCGGAGTTCCTCACCGCCGACCCCGACTTCGTCGCGCCTGACCTGTCGGGCCACACGATCGTCGCGCAGCCGCACTGCCACCATGCCTCCGTGATCGGTTGGGCGAAGGACCATGCCATCCTCCTGGCCACTGGCGCCGACCTCGTGCAGGTGGGCGGCTGCTGTGGCCTCGCCGGCAACTTCGGCGTCGAGATCGGCCACCATGAGGTCAGCGTCAAGGTGTTCGAGCACGACCTCGGCCCCGCCGTCGAGGCGCACCCCGACGCCATCGTGCTGGCCGACGGCTTCTCCTGCCAGACGCAGCTGAGCTCGCTCGCGGGTCGCTCGTCGATGTCGCTGGCCGAACTCCTCGCCACCCACTGAGCCGGTCCCTGAGCGTCACGGGTGCGAGGAACGAGCGCCCTGACGACGAAGGGCCCCAAGCCTTCAGACATCCTGCTGGTCCCTGAGCGTCACCAGTGCGAGGAACGAGCGCCCTGACGACGAAGGGCTCCGACGACCTGCAGAATTGATGCAACCGTTTGCAGCGCCGGTGCGTATTCACAGCAAGACACGCTGAGAGGAGGCGCCCATGGACGAGGCCCAGTTCGACCGGTTGTACACCGGCTCGTTCCAGAAACTCGTCGGCCAGATCTACGCAATGTGCGGCAATCTGACCGAGGCGCAGGACTGCGTCCAGGAGGCGTTCATCCGCGCCTGGGACCATCGACGAAAACTTGACTGGGAACAGAACCCCGAGGCCTGGATCCGCACGACCGCCTACCGGTTGGCGGTGAGTCGCTGGCGCAAGGCGCGCCGGGGGTTCCGCCAGCCAGACCGCGCCGTCGAGCCGGAACGCACCTACGAGCCGAGCCCTGACCGCATCGCCATCAACAAGGCACTTGATCAGCTGCCAGCCGATCAGCGCCGCGCCATAGTGCTGTACCACCTGTGCGACATGAGCGTCACGCAGGTCGCCGACGAGGTCGGCTCCCCCACCGGGACCGTGAAGGCCCGTCTTGCCCGAGGTCGCGCCACGCTCGCGCGTCTGCAGCCGACCGAGACCGTGACCTCGGGCACCCCCGTGGTGCCGCCGACGGATCCGACGGTGGCCCCGCCGTCGTACGTGAACCTGCCCACCGCCGAGATGCTGTTCCCCGACTACTCGCCCGGCGAGGTCAAGGCGGAGTACGAGGGCCTCAGCCCGGACGCCCCGGTGCTGTGCCTCCCCAGCGAGTACGGCAGCCCGGTCACGGTGTTGACCCGCGAGTACGGCACGCAGGGCGACTGGCCGTCGTTCATCACTGCCGTGGTCTTCGGCTACGAGTCGCCAGAGGCCGCGTCTGACGGCTACGACCTCATCACCGAGGCCGCCGCCACCTGCCCTGAGCCGAACCCCAGCTTCGGGCCGGCGTCCGACCTGCGGATGCAGGACCTCACGGGTCAGGTGCCGTTCGACGACTCCACCGTCGACGCCTCCCCTGCGCGGATGACCTTCCACAGCGGCAGTGTCCTGCTCACCGAGAAGCAGGACATGGGGGTCTTCACCGACATCGCGGTGGTACAGGCCGGCGAACGCGTGCTGCTGATGACCAGCGCCTTCGAGGGCACGGACCACAACTGTGCGCCGGGCCCGGACGACCCGGACATGGAGCAGTGCCAGGTCCCCGCCGCCATCCCCCAGGCGGTCGAGACGTTGGTTGAGCCCGGCTGACGCGACGAACGAGCTCCACGTTGGTTGAGCCGGGCTGGCGCGAGGAACGAGCGCCACCCCGGTCGAAACCCCCCAGACAAACCTGCAGCCGCATGGGTCGCCTGGGGGGTCTCGCATGTCCGGGCTCAGCCGGCGATCCTGTTCCACCTGTGCACCGCCAGCTCGCCCTCGACGATGATCGAGCCCAGCAACGAGAGGTAGAGCAGCGGAATCGTGACGAACAGGAGGCTCGACAAGCCGTCGGCGAAACCCTGCCCCAGCGCCCTCATCACCAGCGACGGGTACACGTCCCCCGGTCGCGACTCCGGCAGCGCCAGCGCGAGCACCAGCCAGGCGCCGTAGTAGCAGAACGACACTGCGGCCCCCACCGGCCCCAGCCAGTGCCGCCACTGCCTGCGCCGGTAGCTCCACGCGAGCATCCAGGCGATCAGTTGTCCTGCGATGATGGCCGGCAACCCGATGGTGGCCAAGAGTGCGAACGTCATGTCTGCCGGCGCCGTCGCGAGCCGCAGCGTGGCCAGCGCTAGGGGCAGCAGCACCGCGCCCCACCACAGCCCCTGATAGGCGTATTCGCCCAGCGGGTATCGCGGCACGGCTGTCGGCGAGGGCATGCTTTCAACACTACAAGGGGCCTCCCGTTCACCTTTTGGCTACCCAAATCGTCCCGGAGTTTGCCGGGTCACCAATTGTTCACCTTGGGTTGCTGGGCCGTTTACCGATCAGGTTGGTACCCGCCGTCCCACTGGAGAAGTATGAGTCCGTCGTCACTGGGGGACTGTGAAGAGGGGGTTCGGGGTGACCGATGCCGGGCAGACACGCCTGCTGCCAAGGGTTGAGGAGGCACGCACCTCCTCCCCCCGGCGAACCCTCGAGACCCCACCGGCTCCTGAGCAGGAGCGACGCAGCCGGCGTGCGCTGGCAGGGCGCGAGTCCACCGTCGACCGGGTGTTCCGGGCCTCGGCGTACACCGCGGGCGGCATCACCGTGGCCATCATGCTGGCCGTGGGGCTGTTCCTCTCCGCCCGCGCGGGCGACGCCCTCGGGAAGGCGGGTTTCAGCTTCCTGACCGAGACGGACTGGCAGCCCCAGGCGGGCACGTTCGGCGTTGCCGCCATCCTGTTCGGCACGGTCACCATCGCCCTCATCGCGCTGGTCGTGAGCGTGCCGATCTCGCTGGGCACCTCGCTGCTGCTCTCCGAGGTCGTCACGGGGCAGCTGCGGCAGTTCCTCATCACGCTGGTGGACCTCATGGCCGCCGTGCCGAGCATCATCTTCGGGCTCTGGGGCGTGTACTTCCTCCAGGCCGAGATCATCCCGGTGTCGGAGTGGATCTCCACGTACTTCAGCTGGATCCCGGTGTTCGCCGTGACCGACGCCGAGGGTGAGCCGTTCACCGACGCCAGCGCGTTCACGTCGTCCGCCTTCCTGGCCGGCATCGTGGTGGGCCTCATGGTGGTGCCCACCATGACGGCCATCATGCGCGAGAGCTTCTCCCGCGCCCCCGTCGGCGAGCGGGAGGGTGCCTACGCGCTGGGGTCCACCCGATGGGGCATGATCCAGGCCGTGGTCCTGCCGTTCGGCAAGGGCGGTGTCATCGGCGGCGTCATGCTGGGCCTCGGCCGCGCGCTGGGCGAGACCATCGCGGTCTACATGATCATCAGCCCCATCTTCACCATCAACTGGCAGGTGCTGAAGACCGGCACCAACTCCGTCTCCGCGCTGATCGCGCTGCGGTACGGCGAGGCCACGGAGTTCGACCTGTCGGCGCTCATGGCGGCCGGGTTGGTGCTGTTCCTCCTCACCCTGCTGATCAACTTCACGGCCTCGTCCATCGTGGCCCGCTCGCGGTCGGGGGCCGAGTCCGATGTCTGACACCCTGTTCCGCCAGGCCACCGCCACCCGGCCGCGCACCACCCTGCCCACCCCGGTGGCCGGCAACGACGGCCCGCGCCGCGAGGTACGGGGCGCCACGTTCCGGGAGCGCTACGACCTCATCGGCGCGGGCGCGGCCGCCGTCTCGCTTGCCACGCTGCTGTTCGGCTGGTTCGCGCCGTTCTCCGGCTACATCGGCTGGGTCGTGGTGGCGTTCCTGTGCTTCCTGGGCATCTACGCGGTGCTGGTCTCGCTCGACAACAACCGCCTCGACGTGGCGGACCGGGTGATGACCGTGCTGTTCGGCAGCGCCGGCTTCCTGGTGTTCAGCTCGTTGCTGTTCATCGTCGGCTATACCCTCCTCCGCGGGCTCGACGCCCTGCAGCACCCGTCGTTCTTCGTCGAGACGATGAAGTACACCGGCCCCGTGGACCCGCTGGACCAAGGCGGCATCCTGCACGCCATCGTCGGCACGCTCATCCAGATCTCCCTCGCGCTGGCCATCACCATCCCGCTGGGCGTGGGCACCGCCATCTTCCTCAACGAGGTGGGTGGCCGCTTCGCTCGCTTCGTGCGCACGATCTCCGACGCCATGACCGCGCTGCCGTCGATCGTGGCGGGCCTGTTCGTCTACGCGGCCGTCATCCAGCTGGTCACGCAGGAGCGCAACGGCATCGCCGCCTCGATCGCGATCATGGTGATGATGCTGCCGGTGGTCATCCGCTCGGCGGACGTGGTGTTGCGCCTCGTGCCGCAGAACCTGCGCGAGGCCTCCTACGCGCTGGGCACGTCGCGCTGGAACACGGTGCGCTACGTGGTGCTGCCGACGGCGAAGTCGGGCCTGGTGACCTCCGTCATCCTCGGCACCGCCCGCGGCATCGGTGAGACCAGCCCCGTGCTGCTCACGTCGGGCATCACCGCCGCGCTCAACGCCAACCCGCTCAGCGGCCCCATGATCTCGCTGCCCCTCCAGGTGTTCGACTTCGTCCGTTCGCCCGAACCGTCGATGATCGCACGCGGCTTCGGCACCGCGGCGGTCCTGATGTTGCTCGTCCTCGTCCTGTTCGTCGCCGCCCGCGCGCTCGGCGGCCGCGGCCCGGGCGAGCTCACCGGCCGTCAGCAGCGAGCGGTGCGCGCCGCGTCGAAGCGCGACGTCCAGCGGTTCGCCGCCCGCCAGGCCCAGATCACCGTGATCGAGCCGGCCAACCTCACCCTCTCCCCCGCCCGCCACAAGGAGTCCTCATGACGCGACGCGCCGTGTTCCTCGCCCTGGCCATCCTCATGGTCGTCATGACGGCACCGACCGGAACCGCCCGGGCCAACACGTTCTACCCGATCACGGGCACCGGTTCCACGTGGTCGCAGAACGCGCTGGACCAGTGGCGCGCCAACGTGTCGCGCAACTACTCCATGACGGTCAACTACTCCGGAGTGGGCTCCACCTCAGGCCGCCGCGACTTCATCGAGGGCTCCGTCGACTTCGCCATCTCCGAGATCCCGTTCCAGGCCAAGCCCGAGGACAACTCCGCCCCCGAAATCTCGCCCGTCGGGTTCGCCTACCTGCCGATCGTGGCCGGCGGTACCAGCTTCATGTACAACCTGAAGATCAACGGCAAGCGGGTGACGAACCTGCGCCTGTCCGGCGAGACGGTGACCAAGATCTTCACCGGCGCCATCACGAAGTGGAACGACCCCGCCATCGTCGCCGACAACCCGGGCCTCGTCATGCCCGACCGTGCCGTCGTGCCCGTGATCCGCTCGGACGGCTCCGGCACCAGTGCGCAGTTCACGCTGTGGATGTCGAAGCAGTTCCCGAGCCTGTGGACCAAGGGCATGACCTCGCAGTACCCCATGTTCGGCAATGCGAAGGCGCAGAAGGGCTCGGACGGCGTCTCGGGTTATGTGGCCCAGAACTACGGCGAGGGCGCCATCACCTACGTGGAGTACTCGTACGCGAAGAAGGCTGGCTTCCCGGTGGCGAAGCTGCTCAACAAGGCCGGCTACTACGCTGAGCCGACGGCGTTCTCCGTGGCGGTGGCGCTGACGAAGGCCGGCATCAACTCCGACCTCACGCAGAACCTCGACGGCGTCTACAACGACACCGACCCCCGCACCTACCCCCTGTCGAGCTACTCGTACGCCATCGTGCCCACCGAGATCAAGGCCGGCCGCGACATCTTCGACGAGAACAAGGGCAACACGCTGGGCGCGTTCCTGCGCTACGTGTTGTGCGAGGGGCAGCAGCAGGCGGACACGTTGGGGTATTCGCCTCTGCCGATGAACCTGGTGATGGCCGGCTCGGACCAGATCAAGCGCATCCCTGGCGCAGGCAACACCGGCGTCGACTTCAACGGCTGCAACAACCCCACGTTCAAGCCCGGCGATTCGCCCAGCAAGAACCAGTTGGCCGCCATCGCGCCGCAGCCGCAGCCCTGTGACAAGCAGGGCCCGACGCAGTGCACCACCGGCACGGCCGGGGCCCCCGCGGACACGCCGGTGAAGCCCGAGGCACAGAACCCCGGCACGAACCAGCCGGGGACCAACCAGCCCGGCACCAGTCAGCCGGGCACCAACCAGCCCGGCACCAACCAACCGGGCACCAACCAGCCCGGCACCAACCAACCGGGCACCAACCAGCCCGGCACCAACCAACCCGGGACGAACCAGCCCGGCACCAACCAGCCCGGCACGAACCAGCCGAGCTCGAACGGGGCCAACCCCGACGCGCCAGGTGTGCCCGGTGATCCCGGCGCCGTCGACGCAGGCCTCATCCCCGTCTACGACGAGGAGGGCAACGTCATCTTCGACGCCGCCGCCGGGGTCGACGGCGCCGTACCCGGCAGCAACGGCACCGTCATGCGTGCCCAGGCCAGCCCCTTCACGCTCCCTGAGCGTGGGATGGGCACCGAGCAGTGGTTGATGATCGCCGCCGTCGTGCTCCTCATCGGCGCCGTCGTGGTGCCGCCGCTGGTGGGTTCGAGGCTGAAGGGTGGTTCCGGTGCAGGCCTCTAGCAGGACCTCCGCGAAGCGCCGCGTGGCCGCCGCACTCGCGCTGCTCGCCGTCGGCGTGGCCACGGTGCCGCTGGCCTCCCCTGGCCAGGCCCGGGCGGACGAGGCGGCCGCCTCGTCGGCCGTCACGGTCACCAACAAGGACTACGCACTGAGCCCCGACGACGCCCCCTTCCCGGATCTCGAGGTCACCGTCTCCCAGACGAGCGACCTGGTGGGCCAGGGCATCCGGATCACGTACAAGGGCGGTGCGCTGTCGTCGCGCCCACAGGGTTCGGTGGGCGGCGAGAACTTCCTCCAGGTGGCACAGTGCTGGGGCGAGGACCCGGACAACCCGGGTCACCCCGACCGCCGTACGTGCCAGTACGGCGGCACGAACATGTACGGCGCTCGCAGGGACGGGGGCCGTGAGGCAGACTCTGTGCGGCCCCAGGACGAACGGTTCACGGCAGCCGGCCAGTGGGCCGACTGGACGGCGATGCCCTTCGTCGCCTGGAACGCCGACGGAATCGTCGACGAGGCCGAGGCGCCGGCAGACAAGGTGCTGAGCAACCTCACGCCGGGCGCTGACGGCACGATGAAGATGAAGCCGGAGAAGGAGTGGGTCAATCTCGCCACGAATCGGTACTACAACGCCACGTCGACCAATGAGATCAGTTGGGCGCCCTTCGGGCCAGACGGCACCGGGTCCATCCCGTTCGAGATCCAGACGGCTGCCGAGTCGCCAGGCCTTGGGTGCGGCAATCCCATCACCGCGAACGCCACCGTCACCGGCAGTTCGTGCTGGCTGGTCGTCATTCCTCGAGGCCTCTCCGACAACGGAGCCCCAGACATCAGTTCGCAGACCTCAGGGCTGTGGTGGGACGCCTGGGAGCACCACCTGGCCGTCAAGCTGGACTTCAAGCCGCTGGGCTCACGCTGCGAGCTGGGCGCCATCGAGAAGCAGTTGGCGGGCAGCGAACTCGCGGCATCCGCGATCGCGTCATGGCAGCCCGTGGTCTGCCAGCAGGAGGGTGGGGCGCCGTTCACATTGGCGCAGGTGCCCGAGCCCGACGCCCTGTTGTCCGCAGCCGGCCTGGAGCCAAGCGCATTGGCGCTCGCGTCGCGTCCCCTCGACATCGACAACCTCGGTTGGGACCGTGACCCGCTGGCCTATGCACCCGTTGCGCTCGGTGGCATCAGCGTCTCGTACGTGGTTGACGCAGCACCGAACCCGCAGACCGCGCCGGAACAGTACAAGGTGCGGCGGGGACTGCCCCTGCCCGAGATGCGCCTGACGCCGCGCCTCCTGGCGAAGCTCCTGACCGCCTCCTACCTCTACGCGGTCCCCACGCGGGCAGAGGTCGAGCACGTCCAGGGCAACCCGTGGACCATCGTCTACGACCCTGACTTCCTCGAGATCAACGATCCGGAGTGGGCGGCCCAGGCCATCACCGACATGTCGGTGGCCGACGCCTTGATGCCGCTGGGGCGCTCCGACCTCGCCCGCCAGGTCTGGGAGTACATCCTCGCCGACCCGGAGGCGAAGGCGTGGCTTGACGGGCAGCCGGACCCCTGGGGCATGAAGGTGAATCCCTGGTACTCCACCAACCCGGCCATCAACCCCAGCGGTGTACCGCTGGAACTGCCCACCGATTCCTTCCCGAAGGCAGACCCGATCGAGCGCCCCGACAACACCACCACCGAGCCCATCAACGGCACCGGCGCCGTCAACCTCGTGACGTGGCGGCCGTACTCCAGCAGCTTCGCCGACGGCGCGCGGCGGGTGCTGCGCGGTGACGGTATGATCCTGGGTGACTGGGACAGGCTCGCCCGGCCCCCGAGATTCTCCAGCTCGCTGCGCCAGTTGCCCGGCAACCAGCACGTCATCGGGTTGAGCTCCACGCCTGCGGCCCAGCAGTACCAGACCACGACGGCACTGCTCCGCAACCCCGCGGGACAGTTCGTGGCACCCACCCCCAGTGCTCTGAGCGCTGCTGCGGGCGCCATGGAACCCGTGTCCGGACACCCTCAGGTGCTGTGGTTCGACCCGTCGTCGAACAAGGCGAAGGCCGCCAAGACCGCCTACCCGTTGACGTTGCCGGTGTACGCAGCGCTCAATCCACAGCAGAAGGACGCTGAGCTGCGCGGCGCGTACGCGGACCTCATCACCTATGCGGTGGCGGACGGTCAGCAGCCCGGAACCAGTGACGGACAGCTCCCCCCCGGCTACGCCCCCCTGCCGGACGCCTGGCGGAAGCAGGCCCTCGCGGCGGCAGAAGCCATCGACGCCGGTGGGTGGCCGCAGCCGAAGCCTTCGCCCACGCCCAGCGCATCACCGAAGCCGTCCTCCTCGGCCACCACCGCGCCTGGTGGCAGTCCGTCGCCCATCGGCACCGTCACACCAAGTGTCACGGCCTCCCCAAGCGCGGCGCCCACCACGGCGCCCGGAACGCCGGCCCCGAATACCCCCGGCGCGAATGCGCCGGTGTATCCGCAGCCGCCGCTCGCTGCCCCCAGCACCCCGGCCGGCTCACCAGTGGACGGGGCCAGCGTGCCGCCCGTCACTGGCGGTACGGACCCGAAGCCCAACGGTGCTCCGGCGGGAGCACTCGTGGGGGCCGAGACTCCTACCGACCCGCCCTTGGGCCCCATCAGCGCCGTCGTCCCCGCCACAGGCTTGGTGGGCTTGGCAGCGGCGCTGGGCATCCCGGTGATCTCGCGTATCCGGCGGCAGCCGTGACGCGGCGGATCACCCCCAGAAAGCTTCAGGCCGGGAGCGCTGCATGCTCCCGGCCTGACGGGACCGTCGCATTCGCGGCCGTCCGTCTTCATCGAGTTGAAAGGAACTCGTAACGATGAAGTCTAGCAAGGTCTCCAAGGTCGCCGCGCTCTGCGCGGCGGCTGGCCTCGCCCTGTCCACCGTCGTCTCCACCAACGCCGCTGCGGAGCCCGTCTCCAGCAGCTTCGCCGTGGTCGGCTCCGACACCCTCCAGGACGTCCTGAACGCCCTCGCCAATGGCACCAGCATCACTGGAGCGAATGTCCGTTCCACCGCTGGTGACCAGAACATCGGTTCGTTCGATGCCACTGGCAGCACCTGGATCCAGACCAAGGCCAACGGCCCCCGCTTCGGGCGGCCCAACGGCTCCGGCGACGGCGTCAAGGCCCTCAGCCGCTCGATCGACGGCGCTCCGTACACCTCCGGCACCCCCGGCGCCCCGGCGAACGTCGTCATCACCGGTCAGGTTGACGTTGCCCGCTCGTCCTCGGGCCCCGGCTCCAACACCAACCCTGCCGGCCCGCTGCTGTACATCCCGTTCGGCCGCGATGCCCTCACCTACGCCCACTCGGGCGGGGCGAACGCTGCGTTCGACAGCATCGACGCAGCCACCCTCAAGGGTCTCTTCGACTGCAGCATCACCACCGTGGGCGGCGTCGCCGTGACCCCGGTCATCCCGCAGGCCGGCTCGGGCACCCGCTCCGACTGGCTCTCGAAGCTGGGCCTGACCGAGGCCACGCTCGGCTCTTGCGTCCAGGTTGGCCAGGAGCACGACACCGAGAAGCTCTCGGACGGTTCGGCCTTCCCGGCCAACGCCGTCACCCCGATGTCGGCGGCCCAGTGGGTTGCCCAGAACACGGGCGCCGGCATCGACCGTCGTGGCGCTGGCGTCAAGGTCGGCTCGCCGATCGCCGGTACCCCGGCTGTCACCGGCACGGGCACGGCCATGGTCCCCAACGCCGCGTTCTACTCGAACTCGACCTGGGGCCGTGACACCTACATCGTCGTCGAGAACGCCCGCGTCACCGCCGGCGACACCAAGTACGACGCCAAGCTCGCTGACTTGGTCAGCAACGCGGGATCCAAGCTCGGCAACACTCAGAGCGCTCTCGGCTTTCAGGCTGGCTCTGTGAAGAAGAAGTTCGGTTTCCTCGCCCCTTCCACCACCGCTCCGCAGCGCGCCAACCTCCGCTGAACCCGACCCACTAAGGATCTGCAATGAACACCAAGCTCACGCGCGCCCTTGTAGCCGGCACGCTGTCCTTTGCTCTCATGGCCGTCGGCGTGTCCGCCTCCGCGGCTCCCGCTAACCCGCAGCCGAACGGCTCAAAGGGCTCGTTCTACCTCTGGGATGGAAACACGATCGCGTGGACCGGAGAGGTCCCGGGCACCGTCTACCAGCCGAACAGCCTACTCATCGCCTCGGGAAGCTCGACCGACATCGAGGTTGAGCTCAACCCGGCCGACACGCGCCCTGTCACGGGCTCAGAGCCGTTTACCGGCGTTTGGAAGTTCCTCTCCAAGAAGACCACCGCTGACCTCATGGGTGGTACCAACACTTGGAACGCCTACTCGGAGGACGCCGCGGCAGGCCCTCAGGGCGGCACGTACCTGGCCAACATGACCCTGGAGGGCATCAACAAGGGCCCCGGCGGCATCGCGGACGACATCGCCACCGGTGGTTCCTTCTGGTACGGCATCGCCTACACGATCAACAACGGCGTCACTACCATCGGCGCTGTCTACCGTGAGATCAACATCGAAGCCGGAACGGGCAACTACACCGTCGGCCCGGTTGTCGAGGCTGTGAACGAGATCGCGACCAACACGACGCTGACCTCGTCGGCCACCTCGGCGTTCGTCGGTGACACCGTCGAGCTGACCGCCACCGTCGCTGAGGCCGAGGCAAACGCCGCGACCTTCTCGGGCCTGGTGACGTTCTACGACGGTGACACGGCCATCGGATCTCAGGGTGTGACTGAGGCCCAGCCCTCCGCGACCATCACCTCCCCCGCACTGACGGCCGGGACGCACAACCTCCGTGCAGCCTTCACCCCTGCTGTCTCGGATCCGGCCTACGCTGCTTCCGAAGGCACGACCTCCGTCGTCGTCTCCGACGCCGTGCAGCCGACCCCGCCGTTCGACGGCACCAACTCCAACGGCGCGACCGGCACCATCGATGGCAATCGCGTGGTCACGATCACCACCGCCACCACCGAGGCCCAGGTCTACGTGTACGCGTACGCCAACTCGACCCTCACCTCCTTCGGCCAGCGCGCCGTCACCGCTGGTGCGGTGACCGTCACCGCTCCGAACAACCTGTCCGGTGACGTGCAGTTCGTACTTGCCAAGGCCGACGGCACGGTCCTCGGCTGGGCCCAGGTCGCGGTTCCCACCAGCGACAAGGTCGACGGCAACATCACCGCCATCGTCAACGCCGATGGCAAGTTCGCCGATGGCAAGTTCATCCTCGTCGACAAGAGCGTGAAGAAGGACAACGTCCTCTCCGAGGGCATCGTCAACGCCAACGGCCTGTCTGAGTCCGTCGGTACCCTGGGCGAGGTCGAGGTCATCGACCAGCGCTACCTCTCCCTCAAGGGCTGGGACCTCATGACCAACGTCAACGCCTTCACCCACGCCAACGGCACCGACACCATCGCAGCCAGCGCCCTCGGCGTGGCGCCGAAGCTCGTCGGTGCGCAGGGCGCCGCCCAGCCCGACGCCTCCGGCTGGGCCCCCGTCAGCCTGGGCGCCGCCCAGGTGGCCGGCTCCGCGACGTACGGCTCGGTCTTCGCCTCGCAGGGTGCCGGTAGCTACACCGAATCCGCCACCTTCGACGCTGACCTGACCTTCGTCGCGCCCGCGGGCTCGACCAAGGGCCGCTACTCGTCCACGCTCACCCTGACCCTGGTCTCCAAGTGAGTCACCGCCGGGCCCCCTCCCCCACGGCGGGGGCCCGGCACCCCTGAACAAGCCCAACCACACAACATCTGGGTGTCGGGGCCATCGGCCCCGACACTCGGGTGCTGTACCCCACCAGGCAACGACCCAAAGGCACCACCAATGAATGCTGTTCCCTCCCTCACCTTGCGAGCCCTTCTCGCGCTCGTGCTTGCCGCCATCGTCGTGTTCGCGCCTCAGACCGCCCACGCTGAGGATCCCGGAGACACAACCGGTGTCGCGATCGAGCCCGTCGAGGCCGACGGCAGCGTCACCGATCGCGTGCGGCACAGCTACCAGGTGGAGCCCGGCCAGCAGGTCAAGGACCAGGTCCGAGTCGCCAACGCGGGCAACACTCCGCTCACGATCACGATCTTCGCCACCGACGCCTACAACGACGCGCAAGGCAACTTCGCCCTCCTCAACACCTCCGACGAACCCAAGGACGCCGGTGCCTGGGTCTCGTTCGACGGACAGCCCCGAGTGGAACTGCAACTGGCACCCACCGAGTCCAAGGTGGTCAGCTTCACGGTGAACGTGCCGGCCGAGGCCACTCCGGGAGACCACCCCGCGGGCATCGTCGCGTCCTGGACCAGGGAGGGCGACGTCAATCGTGAGAACCGCATCGCCAACCGCATGTACGTGCGCGTCGCGGGCGACCTCGTCGCCAACATGACGATCAGCAGCTTCTCCGCGAACCACTCGGGCGACCTCAACCCCTTCGACGGGTCCATCACCGGAACCGCCACGGTCAGCAACAACGGCAACATCGCCCTGTCAGGGCGCGTCACGCTCTCCGGCACCACCTGGTTCGGCGTGCCCGTCGGCCAGGAGACCTTCGAGGTGCTCGACGAGGTGCTGCCGGGCAACACCCGCACCGTGAACTTCACCCTGGAGAACGTGCCCTCCGTCGGCTTCGCCAACGTCAAGTGGCTGCTCCAGACCCAGACCGACGGCGACGCCCTCCTGCCGCCCACGCTCCCCGTCGTCGAGCGTGACGCCTTCGTCTGGGCCCTGCCGCTCCTTGCCGTCGTGCCGCTGCTGCTCATCGTCGGCGGCATCGTCTGGTGGCGTTGGCGCCGCAAGGTGGACGCGAAGCGCGCCGCCGAGTGGATCGCCCACACCGAGGCCGAGGCCGCCCGCAAGGCGCAGGAGGCCTCCGCGCAGAACGACGCCCCCGAGCCCGAACTCGTCGAGAGCGGCAGCAAGTGATGAAGCTTCCCATTGGCCGCGCCCTGACCGTGGCGGCCGCCGCGCTGGCCGTGGCGGTCGTCCAGGGCGCCGTGCTCACCCAGCCCGGCTCCGTCGCCGTCGCGGACGGCTCCGGCGGAAGCGGCATCTCCGTGTGGGTCCTGGAGACGACGCCGAGCCCCTCGCCGTCGGGTTCCGTCTCGCCCACCGCCAAGCCCTCTGCCACCCAGAGCGCCAGCACGCGGCCCACGGGGAGGCCCACGGCGCCGGTCCCCAGCCAGCCCGGGCCTCCGTCGGTGCTGCCGTCAGCAGCCCCGAGCAGCAGGCCGACGATGGCCCCGCCGAGCAACCGGACCACCCGGCCCTCGCGTCCGGTGCGACCCGGCTCGTCGAGCACCCCCCGGAACGACAGGCCCGAGAGCACCGACTCCGCCTCAGCCGTCCCCACCTCGCCCGCAGCGTCGGTCCCTCCCGAGAAGGAGGAGGAGGTCTCCATCGGCGGCCTCCTCTACGTCAGCGGCCTGGCGGGCGACACTCGGATGAGCATCAACCCCTGGGGCGGCAGCCACACCATCCGCTTCACCGTGCGCAACGCGTCGAACGCCACCCTGGACGCCGAGGCGAGCTTCCGCATGCTCAACCTGTTCGGGCAGCAACTCGGCCCGGAGATGGCAGTAGAGATCAAGGACCTCGAACCCGATGAGGTCCGAGAGGTGGCCGCCGAGATGACCGGCCTCGGCCAGTGGACGCTGGTCAAGGCCGAGACCGTGTTCACCCCGCCGGAGAAACTGGGCGACACCGAGCTCGCCCCCGTCAAGCGCGACCAGTGGGTCTTCTTCGTCCCGTGGTACCTGCTCGGCGGCACCGGCCTCGCAATCGCCGCCGTCCGGCTCGGCCCCCGCCTCATCCGTCAGCTCGGCGGCTCCGCGCTGTCGCCGGAGGTCGCCGGGTGACCCAGTTGAAACCCGCAGCACCCAAGGCGGCCGGGCGGCCGAAGGCACCCACGCCTCCGAAGCCACCCAGGCGCCTCCCTCCTCCCCCGCGGCCACCCATGGCGGCGCGGGAACTGATGATCCGCGGACTGCTCGTGATGGTCCTCGTGGTCCTCGTGGGGTTCCTCGCCAACGTGCTGCTGCTCAGCCACCTCCAGCACATCGTGTCGCAGCACCAACTGCGCCAGACGTTCACCGAACAACTGGCCGCGGGTACCGCGCCGGTGAGCGAGGGCAACTTCGAGGACGTCCTCCTCGACGACGGTGAGCCCGTTGCGCGCATCGAGATCCCCACCATCGGGGTCGACGAGATCGTCGTCGAGGGCACCAGCTCCGGCACCCTGATGGCGGGCCCGGGTCACCGTCGAGACACCAGCCTGCCGGGACAGGCCGGCGTCAGCGTGCTGATGGGACGCGGCTCCTCGTACGGCGGCCCGTTCTCGCGGATCCAGGAGCTCGCCCCCGGCGAGACCATCAGCGTGGTCACGGGCCAGGGTGAGCACATCTACGAGGTGATCGGGGTGCGCCAGGCCGGCGACCTTGCTCCGCCGCCGATCCAGCGCGGCGAGGCCCGCCTGACCCTCATCACCACCCGCGGCTTCCCCTACATGCCGGTGGGCCTCACCCGGGTGGACGCGAAACTCGTCTCCCCCGTGCAGACCCCCGGCCTCCGCGACACCACCTTCCGCACCCTCCCTCCCGAGCACAGGGAACTGGCCGGCGACCTCACCACCGTCTGGGCCCTGGTGTTCTGCCTGCAGGGCCTGGTGGCCGCTGAGATCGTCGCCGTCCACGCCTGGCGCAGGGTGGGCCCGTCGAAGACCTGGATGGTCGCGCTGCCGGTCTTCCTCGTCCTTGGCATCTGGACCTGCTCCGAGATCGTCAAACTCCTCCCCAACCTGCTGTGAACCCATGAATAGAGAAGAAGAGATGAGCGACGAGCCGATCGACGCCACCAAGATCATCCCGGCCGAGCACCAGGACTTCGCCGAGCCCTCCCCCTGGCGGAAGGACCCCGACGAGGAGCTGAAGGACCTCACGGCGCAGCACGACGCCATCCTCGAGACGACACAGATGGCGCCGGTGTACGCCTCGCGCGAGGAGGTCGACTCGCTGGTGGCCCCGTTCGCCCGCCCCGAGATGCAGGCACCCGCGCGGGCCGCGCAGCCCAACGCGGCGTTGTCCACGCTGACCGCCAAGAACATCTCGGCCTGGTTCGGCGACCACAAGGTGCTCGAGCAGGTCTCCCTCACAATGCCCGCGGGCCAGGTGACCGCGCTGATCGGGCCGTCGGGCTGCGGCAAGTCCACGTTCCTGCGCATCCTCAACCGCATGCACGAACTGGTGCCCTCGGCCTCGCTGGCTGGCGAGGTGCTCCTCGACGGCGACGACATCTACGACCGCCGCAAGAAGCTCCAGGACGCCCGCAAGCACATCGGCATGGTCTTCCAGAAGCCCAACCCGTTCCCGGCGATGAGCATCTACGACAACGTGGTGGCCGGCCTCAAGCTCACCGGCGTCAAGGCCTCGCGCGACACCAAGGACGAACTCGTCGAACGGTCCCTGACCTCCGCCGGCCTCTGGAAGGAGGTCAAGGGCAGGCTCCGGGCACCCGGCGGCGGCCTGTCCGGAGGTCAGCAACAGCGCCTGTGCATCGCCCGCTCGCTGGCGATCAAGCCCAAGGTTCTGCTGATGGACGAACCCTGCTCGGCGCTCGACCCCACCTCGACCCGCGTGATCGAGGAGACCATGGCCGAACTGCAGAAGGAGGTCACCATCGTGATCGTGACCCACAACATGCAGCAGGCCCAGCGCGTCTCCCAGCAGTGCGCGTTCTTCCTGGCCTCGCAGGGCACCCCCGGCCAGATCGTCGAACACGGCGACACCGACGCCATGTTCCACGACCCGCAGGACGAACGCACGGCCGACTACGTCAACGGACGCTTCGGATGACCAACGGCACCGAACCGTTCGACACCCCGGAGCACTGGCAGGAACCCTGGTGGCGCACCTGGGGCTACCGCGTCCTCACCGCGACGGTGTGCCTGCTCGTGCTGGCCGCCCTGTTCAGCGGTTGGGGGCTCGCGCAGCTGTCCGCGGCCCAGGGTCGGGTGGGCAGGGCGGCCTACGCCCCGCAGCCCCTGCCGCAGCCCCAGGGCGGCGTCGATCAGGAACAGCCCGAGCCCCAACCCGCTCCCCTGCCCGAGGCGCCCGCCATGCCGGAGCCTGCCACCCCTGAACCCGTCGTCGACGAGCAACCAGCACAGCCAGCGCAGGGGCAGACGGCCGCGGCACCCCGCGTCGGCGGTGTGGACCCGGCATGGGCCGAGCGCACCGCGGCCCAGACCGGCATCCCCCAGCGGGCCCTGACGGCCTACGGCGCGGCCACGCTCGCCGTCGCCGCCGAGCAGCCCGAATGCGGCCTGGCCTGGAACACGCTCGCTGGCATCGGCTGGGTGGAGTCGCAGCACGGGCACTTCCGTGGCTCGCAACTGCGCGACGACGGCTACCCCGATCCCGCCATCCGGGGCATCGCGCTCAACGGCGACGGCGTCAAGGCCATCCGCGACACCGACGGCGGCGCCTGGGACGGCGACACCGTCTGGGACCGCGCCGTCGGCCCCATGCAGTTCATCCCGTCGACCTGGGCGACGTGGGGCGCCGACGGCAACGGCGACGGGTACGCCGACCCCAACCAGATCGACGACGCCGCGCTCGCCGCAGCCCGCTACCTGTGCCATGGGGGTCCCGTGACCACCGCGGAAGGTTGGCGAGCCGCGATCCTCAGCTACAACAGACTGGACAGCTACGTGCGCAAGGTCGCGGAGACCGCCAACATCTACGCCGAACGGGCGGGGGCCCGGTGAGCGCCGTGGCCGTCGACCGCCCGCTCCAGCCAAGGCGTCCCGGGAAGCGCAGGCCCCGGGTGCTGCCGTCGGCCATCCGCATGCTCGACGTGGTGGAGGACCGTTCGCAGTACCTCGGTCGCGCGGCGATCTGCCACCACGTGCTGCGGCTGCACCCGACGGACCCGGAGGTGCCGGACGCCTTGGTCGAGCGCGCCAGGGCAGGCGTGCAAACCTGGCTGGACCTCCGCGAGGAGTTCTCGCTCGATGCGCTGGACCGGCAGGGCGGGTACGCCTGGGCCGTCGTCGCCCCCAATCAGCTGACGTTGGGGCTGAGCGCCAAGGCCTTCCCGACGGAGGCCGCGGCCCGCGCAGACGCTGCGGCGTTGCTCGCCCGGGCGGAGGAACTGCAGACGGTGCGGGTGGCCGACGAGGTCACCCACCACAACGCCGTCTGGTTGACGCTCGACGACGAGGTGGTGCTGGTGAGCGCCCGCCTGTGGCGCCGGCCGGACGCGTCGACGGAGAACGCCCTGTGGCGCGCATTGCGCCGACAGGGCGTCGATACCGTCTGAGCTGCGCCGAAGTCCCCTGAGCCTGCCCTGCGACGAAGGAGCCAGGCAGGTCGAAGGGCACGGTCGCGGTCAGCGGGTGAGGCGGCGGTGCGCCGTCGACTTCACGCGCGACGCAACCGGGCCGAGGCGCTCGACCTTGTTCTGCTCGTAGTCGGCGAAGTTGCCCTCGAACCAGAACCACTGCGCAGGGTCCTCGTCGGTGCCCTCCCACGCGAGGATGTGCGTGGCGACACGGTCGAGGAACCAGCGGTCGTGGGAGATCACGACGGCGCAGCCGGGGAAGTCGAGCAGCGCGTCCTCGAGCGACTGCAGCGTCTCGACGTCCAGGTCGTTGGTGGGCTCGTCGAGCAGCAGCACGTTGCCGCCCTGCTTCAGGGTCAGCGCCAGGTTGAGGCGGTTGCGCTCACCGCCGGACAGCACGCCGGCCAGCTTCTGCTGGTCTGGGCCCTTGAAGCCGAACGACGCGACGTACGCGCGCGACGGCATCTCGAAGTTGGCCACCTTGATGTGGTCGAGACCGTCCGAGACGACCTCCCACACGTTCTTCTTCGGGTCGATGCCGGAGCGGCCCTGGTCCACGTAGCTGAACTTGACCGTCTCGCCCACCTTCACGGTGCCGGCGTCGGCCTCCTCCAGCCCGGTGATGGTCTTGAACAGCGTGGTCTTGCCGACGCCGTTGGGGCCGATGATGCCGACGATGCCGGCGCGCGGCAGCGTGAACGACAGGTCGTCGATCAGCACGCGGTCGCCGAAGCCCTTCTTGAGGTTGCGCACCTCGAGCACGACCGAGCCCAGGCGCGGGCCCGGCGGGATGTTGATCTCGGACAGGTCGACGGCGCGACGGCGCTCGGCCTCCGCCGCCAGCTCCTCGTAGCGGGCCAGACGGGCCTTGTTCTTGGCCTGGCGGGCCTTCGGGTTGGAGCGGACCCACTCGAGTTCCTTCTCGAGGATCTTGGCGCGCTTGGCGTCCTTCTTGCCCTCGATCTGCAGGCGCTCACGCTTGGTCTGCAGGTAGGTGGAGTAGTTGCCCTCGTAGGGGTGCAGACGGCCGCGGTCGATCTCGCAGATCCACTCCGCGACGTTGTCGAGGAAGTAGCGGTCGTGCGTGACGGCCAGGACGGCGCCCGGGTAGTTCTTGAGGTGCTTCTCCAGCCAGTCGACGGATTCGGCGTCGAGGTGGTTGGTGGGCTCGTCGAGCAGCAGCAGGTCTGGCTCCTCGAGCAGCAGCTTGCACAGCGCCACGCGGCGTCGCTCACCGCCGGAGAGCACCTTGACGGGGGCGTCCGGCGGGGGGCACTGCAGGGCGTCCATCGCCTGCTGCAGCTTGGAGTCGAGCTCCCACGCCTCGCGGTGGTCGAGTTCGGTCTGGAGGGTGCCCATCTCCTCGAGCAGCTTGTCGAAGTCGGCGTCGGGCTCGCCCATCAGGACGCCGATCTCGTTGAAGCGGTCGAGCATCGCCTTGGTCTCTGCGACGGCGAGCTCGACGTTCTCGATGACGGTCTTGTCCTCGTCCAGCGGGGGCTCCTGCAGGAGGATGCCGACGGTGGCCTCCTTCGCGAGCGCCGCCTCGCCGTTGTTCGGCTTCTCGAGGCCCGCCATCACCTTGAGGAGGGTGGACTTGCCGGCACCGTTCGGCCCGACGACGCCGATCTTGGCGCCCGGGAGGAAGTAGAGCGTGACGTTGTCCAGGATGACCTTCTCACCTGCGGTCTTCCGGACGTTCTGCATGCTGTAGATGAACTCAGCCACTGGTATCGGCTTTCCCTTCGTAGCGGACCGCGGGCCAGTCTATGCGGCTTTGCGGACAAGGCAGAAACGCCGGTTGAGCCGTCACGCTGGCTGAGCCGGTCGCCTCCGAGGTACGAGGAGCGCGAGCGTGTCGAAACCCCTCGACCTTCACAGTGGGCTGCTTGAAACCTCACCCGGTTTCGACACGGGCCGGCGACTTCGTCGCTGGGCCCGGCTCAACCCACGATGCGGTCGACGGCGGCGCGGGCCTGCGCGTAACGCTGCACCTCGGCCTCCGCGGGGGCCACGACGTGTTCGCGGCCGACTTCGGCCACCGACACCGCCAGGGCCTTCCGCGCCCGCTTCGCGGCGCCGTTGGCGGCGGCGTTGATCGCCAGCCCCGACAGCGCGGACAGCACGATGCCGAGCAGCAGCCCGCCGATCACCATCAGCGTGGGCACGGGAACCTGGAGCCCACCGTCGGGGCCCATCGGGTAGACGTCGACCCTGGGCAGCCCGAAGTAGCCCAGCACCACGTTGAGGGTGAGCCACAGCGCGCCCGCCACGACGGCGGCGATGAGCAGCCACTGCAGCCCCCGGATGACCTGCCACCACACGGGCGTGCGGTCGACCTTGAGGTCGGTGGCGACGACGGCGCGGTCGAGCTGGTCCGGCAGCGTGGCCTCGGAGGTGTGCACCGCGCGGTACACCGCGTCGCGCCACCCGGCGGGCATGCCGTCGCTGAGCTCGTTGGCCAGGCTGCGCAACCCCGTCGACAGGTGCGACGACGCGGCGGCCGACCTTGCGGGCAGCGAGCTGCGCGCCAGGTCCCCCATCGGCTCCAGTTCAGCCGGGGCTGTGCCGCGCCGGCCGCCGAGGCGCAGCCGCTTCAGCGGGTCGGGCTTCAGCCGGCCGATCCACTTGACCAGCGGCCAGCCCGTGGCGAGGCGCCCGCGGTGCCGTACCGAGCTGCGCACGGCGTCGACGACGATCGGCACCCCGGCCGCAGCCGACAGCTGCGCGTTCAGGCGCGAGACAGTCTCCCTGCTCACGCCGCGGGTCTCGGCGCGGCCGATGGCGCCGTCGAGCGAACGTGCGGCGACGGCGACGTCGGCCTGGAGCCGGGTGGCAGCGGCGCGCTTGCCCTGCGCGAGGCGCGCGAGGCGGGTGCGCAGGTCGTCGATGCCCATGCCGGTCACGGCCGACGTGGCGAGGATGGGCACGTCGTGGAGCCCGTCGTCGTCGAGGAGCCGGCGGATGTGGGCGAGGCAGCGGGAGATGTCCTCGGGCGAGAGCTTGTCGGCCTGGTTCAGCACCACGGTGATGACCTCGCGGTGCCGGGCCAGCGGCCGCAGGTAGCGCTGGTGCAGGGCGGCGTCGGCGTACTTCTGGGGGTCGAGCACCCAGATGAACTGGTCGACGAGGGCCACCAGCCGGTCCACCTCGTCGCGGTGCGCGGTGGCGGTGGAGTCGTGGTCCGGGAGGTCCAACAGGATCAGGTCCTGCATGCCGTCGGCGGGTGCCTCCACCTCGTGGCGTCTCGGCACGGCCAGCAGGTCGAGGAGCTGGTTGTTGGTCGCGGAGAAGCTCGCGGCCATGGTCGACGACGTGGTGGGGCGCCGCGGGCCCTGTTCCGCGAGCCGGGTGCCGGTGAGCGCGTTGAACAGGCTGGACTTGCCGGAGCCGGTGGCCCCGGCGATCGCGACGACGGTCTGGGCCCCTGCCGCGAGCCTGCGCGGCGCGTGCGCGAGGACGGCGCGGGCGTGGGCCTCCGCCTCCGCGGGCACTCGGCCCTGCGCGAGGTCGAGCGCCTCGGTGAGCGTGGCGAGTTGGCTGGCGATCTGGGACATCACAGCTCCGGGGCGGTCAGGTCATCGAAAGCGCTGCGGGCGGCCTCACGCAGCGCGGCGGCCGCGGCTTCGAGCTGGGCGGTGGCGCCGTCGTCGACTGCGAGGGAGTCGAGGATCACGCCGTAGCGGGACAGTTCGACGGCGAGCACGCCCTGGACGCGGGCCTCGAGGTCTGCCTGCGCCTGCTCCGCGAGCTTGCGGACGGCGCCCTCGCCGAACACGGCCTCCAGCAGCCGCTGCGCCAACACCGAAGCGCTGCCGGCGATGCCGATCTCGGCGCCGGTGAGGCCGCCGGTGGCGGCGAACACGACGATCATGAGCGCCAGGGCGAGCATGTTGGTGCCCAGCGCGAGGAAGCGGGCCTTCATGCGCTTGCC
This sequence comes from Tessaracoccus lubricantis, assembly GCF_039544535.1. Classification (NCBI taxonomy): domain Bacteria; kingdom Bacillati; phylum Actinomycetota; class Actinomycetes; order Propionibacteriales; family Propionibacteriaceae; genus Tessaracoccus; species Tessaracoccus lubricantis. The sequence goes on along the minus strand of NZ_BAABLV010000044.1, from coordinate 4,428 downwards.
GCGGCCCTGTTCCTCGACGAGGCGCATCACGTCTGACTGCCAGGCGCGGATGGCGGCGGTGGCCGCAGCGTCGAAATCCGGCGACGGGTGGGCCAGGCCGGGCTCTGCGATGACGATGTCGCGGCCCCACCTCGTGCGTGACCATTTCACGGCCACCTGCTCGGCGGCCCATTGGCCCTTCTCCTGCAGGACGGCGGCGAGGTTGTCGGAGATGGCGATCTCGACGGCCTGCACCTCCGGTTCGCCGCGGAACCAGCCGGTGATGCGGTCACGGAATGCGCTGATGCGTTCCTCGATGTTGCGCATGAACTCGCCCGTGCCGACGAGGTCCTGCCAGCGGCTGAGGATCTCGCCGCGCAGCATCGTGCCGTCGCCGGCGGCCTGGACGACGTCTGCCACGGCCTGGCGGTAGGTGACCTCGGACTGCTCGCGCAGTTCGTCGATGGCCTCGTCCTGGCGTTGGATGCCGCCGATCAGTTCGTGCAGCTGCGGATCCAGCGAGCGCACGGAGCCGGCCAACGACTGGGTGGCCACCTGGGCGCGCGCCTCGGACTGCGAGGCGAGCTGGCCGAGCCACTGGCGCAGCCCGCCGACGTCGGGCAGCGGCAGCAGGCCGTCGTGTCCCAGCGGGCGCTCGGCGATGGCGAACAGCTTGGCTGACGCGAGGCCGCGCTCGGCGAGCATCTGCGCGAGGTGGCCGGCCACCTGCGCGATGGCGCCGGGTGGGCAGCGGTTGACCACGACGCTGAGCATGGTGTTGCGCTGCTGCGCCTGGTGGAGGTAGTCCCACGGCACGGCGTCGGCGTAACGGGCGGCGGAGGTGACGAACACCCAGAGGTCGGCCGCGAGGAGGAGTTGCCGGGCGAGGGCGCGGTTGGCGTCGTCGACCGAGTCGATGTCGGGTGCGTCCAGCAGCGCCAGGCCGGGCGGTAGGTCTGGGAACGCGACGAGGTGGAGGGCGCGGGAGTCGTGCAGCTGCGTGTCGGTGCGCACCAGGCCGGGCAGCACCTTGTCGGAGCGGAACCACGCCTCGTCGTCGGAGTGGCAGATCAGCACGGGCGACTTCGTGGTGGGCCGCAGCACGCCGGGGCGGGTGACCTCGGCACGGAGCAGCGAGTTGACGATCGTCGACTTCCCGGCGCCGGTGGAGCCGCCGACGACGGCCAGCAGCGGGGCGTCGAGCTTGGAGGCGCGCGGGAGGAGGTAGTCGCGGACCTGGTGCGCAAGCGAGCCGGCGAGGCTGCGCAGCGACTCGGCGCCGTCGAGCGGGAGCGGGAACTGCGCTGCCGGGAGGGCTGAGTCGAGTTGGTGGAAGGCGTCGACGAGCTTCTGGGTGCCGCTCATGAACGCACAGGATAGTTGCCGCCGACGCCGGCCGGGCCGGGCGCGACGGGTTGGGCGTAGTTGCTGGTCAACGGGCCGCCGGCACCGGGTGGGGGCGGCGGGGGAAGCTCGCTGCGCTTCTTCTTGCGCGGCGGGATCATGGGTTCGCCGGCGTAGTCGGCCAGGGCCACTTGCTGGAGCTCGTGGATCTCCGTGATCAGCTGGTGGGCGCGGTCGTCGCCGGCCGCCGACACGGTGCCGCGGGTCATGGCGTTGCGGAGGTAGGCAAGTTCGGTCACGCGGCGCACCAGCTTGGAGGTGCGCCACCACGTGCGGGGGCCGCGGAAGAGGGCGAAGAGCAGCAGCTTCGCGCGGCGCAGGGGGCCGCCGTAGAGCTCGACGTCGCGCTGGGTGAGCCAGCCCGCGTGCTGGTAGTCGGCCAGCCGGGCGCGGATCAGCTGGCCGTTGCCGACCATGCTGACGATCAGCGAGATCACGATGACCGCCACCAGGCCCAGCGCCATGTACCACTGGACCATGAGGTTGTCGATGGAATTGGTCGACGACAGTCCGTTGAACAGCATGTGCCCGGCGCACGACAGCAGGTAGCCGCCGACGGGCGCCATGACGCGCACCCATTTGGACCGGGCGCCCAGGCCGATGGCGAGGCCTGCCGCGGTCATCATCGTGAACAGCGGGTGGCCGAAGGAGGTGTAGACGCCGCGGAGCATGACCAGCTCCATGAACGATTCCTGCGGCTCGGCGATCGTGATGTCGTGCGTGGCCTGCATCCAGACGCGGGCGTAGTAGATGATGTTCTCGGTGAACGCGAACCCCACGGCCGACAGGCCGGCGAGCGTGATGATGGAGAGCCGCGAGACGATCTTGTTGCGCCAGAGGATCACCAGCAGCACGAGGATGGTGGCTTTGGCGAACTCCTCCACGAACGGGGCGGAGAAGATCGCGGCGCGCGACCCGGCGTCGGAGTTGGCCTGCGTGGTGGCCATGGCCTGGCCCATCCAGGTGTTGACGTGGATGGAGAACCATGTGGACGCCGAGGCGCCCCAGCCGAGCGTGAGCAACCAGACGACGGGGCTCGAGGCGCGGAACCGGTCCAGCAGGATGAACAGTGTGGTGTACGCCAACGCCGTCCACATGGCCCAGTAGGCGCCCAGCTTCAGCGATTCGTTGCTGAGCCCCAGCGTGCGCGTGCCGTCCTCGAACGTCTGCTCGGGGTGGAGCATCCAGTACTGGTCGTAGAGGCCCCAGAAGTACAGCGGGAAGAGGATGATCGCCAGCCAGAAGAGGGGGCTGCGCAGCAGCCGCGCCCACCAGGGCCGGCGGGGCCCGTCCTGCGGCAGGCCGTCGAGCCAGCGTCCGCGCGACTTTGGCTGGCTGATCTGCGCTGTACTCATAGTGCGCCCAGACTACCGGCCCCTCGCCCCATCGCTAGGCTCACCTTCATGCGCAGCTTCTTCGAGCAGATGACCCCCTGGACGCGGAACGACGGGTCGCTCCATGTCTATGCCCTGCCCGCCGACGACGTGCGGGACCGACTCGACCAGGCAGCCGCCCGCCTCGACGGAGTGCCGAACCTGCCGGTGATGCCGGCCGCGTGGCGACACTTCACCGTCCGCCGCCTCGCCCAGTTCGATGACCTCAAGCACGCAGACCTCAGCCGCTTGGCGCAGCACCTCACCGACGAGCTCGACGGCGTCAAGGCCTTCGAGTTGAACCTCGGCGCACCGCAGGCCCAGCCAGTGGCGGTGGAGTGCATCGCGCCGTCGACCCCCGAGTGGGTTGCCCTGGTCGACGCCGTCGCGCGCGCCGCGGAAGCCTTCGGCGGCGAGGTGCTCGGCGCCCCGTACGGCCCGCACGTCTCCTTGGCCTACGCCACCGGTGACGTCGACGAGGCCGAGCTCATCCGTCGCCTCGCGGACGCCCCGGAGGTGGGCCCCGCGGTGATCGGCTCCGTTCACCTGGTGTCGGTCACGGTCCGCCCGGAACTTGGCTGGTTCGACTGGGTGGAGCTGGCCAACTGGACCCTCGACGCTGGTTGAGCCGCAACGTTGGTTGAGCCGCGAGCTCTGCGAGCGTGTCGAAACCCGAGCGTGTCGAAACCCGAGCGTGTCGAATCGGGGTGGGGCTGCTCGTGCGGCCGGATCAAGCTGCGGGATTCATCGGCGTGCACGCCGAAGAATCCCGCACGCTGTCGACTGGCGCATGGCGCCCCAGGCAGGAATCGAACCTGCGCACTACAGATTAGAAGGCTGTTGCTCTATCCGCTGAGCTACTGGGGCTTCGGCGATTCAGTGTAGCCCGTTGGCGCGGCGACGGCTCGGAGCCTTAGGTTGGTTGCCATGAGCGAAAAACTGGTGTGGATCGACTGCGAGATGACGGGCCTCGACCTGGCCACGGACGCGTTGATCGAGGTTGCCGCGCTGGTGACCGACGGCGACCTCAACGTGCTGGGCGACGGCGTCGACGTGCTCATCAAGCCCACCGACGAGCAGCTCGCCGCGATGGGCGACTTCGTCCGTGAGATGCACACCAAGTCGGGCCTCCTCGAGGAGCTGCAGGGCGGCACCACCATGGAGGACGCCTTGGCCCAGGTCCTCGACTACGTGCGCACGCACGTCCCGATCCCCCGCAAGGCTCCGCTCGCTGGCAACACGATCGGCACCGACCGCGCGTTCCTCGCGCGTGACATGCCCGAACTCGAGCAGTGGGTGCACTACCGCAACGTGGACGTCTCCTCCATCAAGGAGCTCGCCCGCCGCTGGTACCCGCGCGTTCAGTACCTCGCGCCCGTGAAGTCCGGCAATCACCGAGCGCTGGCCGACATCCAGGAGTCCATCGAGGAACTCCGCTACTACCGCGACGCGCTGTTCGTGCCGCAGCCCGGGCCGACGTCGGGGCAACTGCGCGAGATCGCCGCCCGGCACCGCGGCGCGCTGACCGGCGCGTCCGCTCCTGCCGCCACGCCCACCGTCGTCACGACTGACGACATGCCCACCGACGAGGCCTGACGCTCGATCCCGTTGCCTCATGTCAAGATGCCCGCTTGGTTTGAGTCGTTGACTCACCTGAAGATGCCCGCGTGAT
>NZ_BAABLV010000043.1:0-43043 GCF_039544535.1 Tessaracoccus lubricantis | reverse complement strand
ACGCCACGCTTCTCCGCGACCGACACAACACATCCCCTTCAGATCTGTTGCACTCACCCCCTGAACTCGCGCGCAAAACCGGCCGTGAGCCAATCCAATTGCTCACGGCCGGCAGCGGCGTTGACGCGGCGCTCAGTCCTCGGCGAGGGTGACCTCGAGGCCACCCATGACGGTGGCGGCCAAGTTGTACAGGAATGCGAACAGCGTGGCCAGCGCAGTGATGATCACCACGTTGATGGCCGCGACGATCGCGGAGAAGCCCAGGATGCGGTTCACGCTCAGGATCTGGGTGACGTCGAACTCGGTGTCCTGATCCCCCAGCAGCTGGTTCAGCAGAGTGTTGACGTACTCCAACGTGCCGACACCGGCCAGGACCGACCAGATCACGAAAGTCGCCACCACGAGCATGATCCCGAACGCGATCGCGAACAGGAACGTGGTCTTCATCACCGACCACGGGTCGATGCGCGCCAACCGCAACCGCGCCTTGCGCGTGCGGCGCGGGCGTCGGGTGGTGCGCACGGGAGCAACGGCGCCCTTGTCGACCTTTCGTTCGGCCACCTCGTTGAGGGGGAGCGGGTCCACGTCCTCGAGTTCGGCGGCGCTACGGCGCCCGGCGGGCGCGACGGTGGCCCCACCGACCGCAGGGCCGCCCAAGGGTGCAGGAGCCGAGCCACCCGTCGTCGGCACCTTCGTGCTGCCGGTCTTGGCGCCAGGCGGAGGCACTGGGACGGGGCGCGACGACGCGGGGCCGGCGCCGAAGCCGGGCGTCACCGGCATCGAGGCCCACTCCTGGGCGGTACGCGCCGCGCGCTCTGCCACGCGGGGCGCCACGGGGCCGGGCTTGCCGTCGTCGCCGTGCTTCACCGGCTCCGACGCCGAACCCACCGGCCGCTGGGCCCGCGTGTCCTGCTCGGGCGCCGACTCAGCCGACTTCGTCGGCTCGGCCGGCTTGTCAGACCCGCGGTACGGGGAGAAGTCCAGGCCTGGGCGGCCGTCGGCTCCGGGCCAGCGCGGCGCATCACTCATCGGCGGTCTCCTCAGGGCTCACTTCTTCCACGGCGTCCTCCGCCGCAGTTTCCCCTACGGTATCGTCTGCCGACTCCTCCGCGGCCTCGTCCTCTTCCGCAGCCTCGGATTCGGGGTACAGCGCGATCACGCTGACCTCGTCGTCGCCACGGACGCCGACGAACTTCACGCCCATGGTGTCGCGGCCCTTGGCCGGCACGTCAGAGACGGCGGAACGGGTCACCTGGCCGGAGACCTTGATGGCGATGACCTCGTCGTGCTCGCCGACGATGAGGCCACCGACGAGCTTGCCGCGGTCCTCGTTGAGCTTCATCGCCTTGATGCCCAGGCCGCCACGGCCCTGGACGCGGTACTCGTCGACGGCGGTGCGCTTGCCGTACCCACCGTCGGTGACGGTGAAGACGAACTGGTCGGACTGGTCCTCGTCGGCGCGGAGCACCGCCATGGACAGCAACTCGTCGCCGGCGCGGAACTTCATGCCCGTCACGCCCGACGTGGCGCGGCCCATCGGGCGCAGCTGCTCGTCGTCGGCGGTGAAGCGGATGGCCTGGCCCTTGCGCGAGATCAGCAGGACGTCGTCGTACTGCGACACCAGCGCGGCGCCGATCAGCTCGTCGTCCTCCTCACGGAAGTTGATCGCGATGACCCCGGCCTGGCGCGGCGAGTCGTACGCCTTCAGGTCGGTCTTCTTGACCAGGCCGTTCTTCGTGGCCAGCACCAGGTACGGCGCGTCCTCGTACGAATCGATCGTCAACACCTGGGCGATCCTCTCGTCGGGCAGGAAGCTCATCAGGCCGGCCACGTGGCCGCCCTTGGCGTCACGGCCCGCCTCCGGGAGGTGCCACACCTTGGCGCGGTACACGCGCCCGAAGTTGGTGAAGAACAAGATCCACTGGTGGTTCGTCGAGGTGAACAGGTGCTGCACCTCGTCGTCGGCACGCAGCGACGCGCCACGCACGCCCTTGCCGCCACGCTTCTGCACGCGGTACTGGTCTGCCCGGGTGCGCTTGGCGTAGCCGCCGTGCGTGATGGTGACCACCACGTCGTCATTGGGGATGAAGTCCTCTTCCGAGAAGTCGCCGTCGGCCGCGACGATCCGGGTGCGGCGGTCGTCGCCGTACTTGTCGACGATCTCCTGCAGCTCGGTGGCGATGATGCGGCGCTGGCGTGCCTCGTCGGCCAGGATGTCCTTCAGGTCGGCGATCCGACGCTCGAGCTCCGCGAGCCGGTCGATGATCTTCTGGATCTCCATCGACGCGAGGCGGCGCAGCTGCGTGTCGAGGATGAAGCGGGCCTGGACCTCGTCGATGTCGAGGAGCTCCTGCAGCCCGTGGTTCGCCTCGTCGGCGGTGCGGCTGGCACGGATGAGCGCGATGACCTCGTCGAGCATGTTGAGGGCCTTGACCAGACCGCGGTCGAGGTGCGCGGCCCGCTCGGCCTCCTCCAGCTGCCACTGGGTGCGGCGGCGGATGACCTCGAGCTGGTGCTTGATCCACAGCGAGATGAACTGGTCGAGGCGCAGGGTGCGCGGCACCTCGTCGACGATGGCCAGCATGTTGCAGCCGAATGTGTCCTGCAGCGCGGTGTGCTTGTACAGGTTGTTCATCACGACGCGGGGCTGGGCGTCGCGCTTCAACACGATGACCAGCCGCTGGCCGGTGCGCGCCGACGTGTCGTCGCGGATGTCGGCGATGCCGGTGAGGCGGCCGGAGTTCACCAGGTCGGCGATCCGCTGCGCCAGCGTGTCGGGGTTGCACATGTAGGGAAGCTCGGTGATCACCAGCATCTGGCGACCCTTGGCGTCCTCCTCCATGTTGATCACCGCGCGCATCGTGACCGAGCCGCGACCGGTGCGGTAGGCCTCCTCGATGCCGGAGCGGCCGACGATCAGTGCGCCACCCGGGAAGTCGGGGCCCTGGATGCGCTGCATCGCGGCCTCGAGCAGCTCCTCGCGCGACGCCTCCGGGTTCTCCAGCGCCCACTGGACGGCGTCGTTGACCTCGCGCAGGTTGTGGGTGGGGATGTTGGTGGCCATGCCGACGGCGATGCCGGTCGAGCCGTTCACCAGCAGGTTCGGGAAACGCGACGGGAGCACCGTCGGCTCGAGCTCACGGTTGTCGTAGTTGGGGCGGAAGTCGACGGTGTTCTGCTCGATCTCGCGCACCATCTCGACGGCGGGGTTGGCCATCTTGCACTCGGTGTACCGCATGGCCGCGGCCTTGTCGTTGCCCTGGCTGCCGAAGTTGCCCTGGCCGGCGACCAGCGGCAGGCGCATGGCCCACGGCTGCGCGAGGCGCACGAGGGCGTCGTAGATCGCGGAGTCGCCGTGGGGGTGGTACAGGCCCATGACCTCGCCCACGACGCGGGAGCACTTGTTCCAGCCACGATCCGGCCGGTAGCCGCCGTCCCACATCGCGTAGAGCACACGACGGTGCACCGGCTTGAGCCCGTCACGCACGTCGGGCAGCGCACGCCCGACGATGACGCTCATCGCGTAGTCGAGGTAGGAGTTCTGGATCTCGACCTGCAGGTCGATGGGGTCGATGCGGCCCAGCGCGGGTGCCTTGAGTTCGTCCTTGTCGACGTCGTCAGCCATGCGTCAGTGAACCTTTCGGTGGGATGGGGAGGAGTGTTGAGATGTGGGGCCCTTCGACCGATCGCGCTCCTCGTTCCTCGGAGGCGTCCGGCTCAGGGAACGCGCAGGCGCTAGATGTCGAGGAAGCGGACGTCCTTGGCGTTGCGCTGGATGAACGTGCGGCGCTGCTCCACGTCCTCGCCCATCAGGATCGAGAACATCTGGTCTGCCATCGCGGCGTCGTCGAGGGTGACCTGGAGCAGGATCCGGTTCTCCGGGTCCATGGTGGTCTCCCACAGGTCGTCGGCGTTCATCTCGCCGAGGCCCTTGTAACGCTGGATGGGGTTGACCTGCGGCAGCTTCTTGCCGTTGGCGAGGCCCTCCTCACGCAGCGCGTCACGTTCGGCGTCGTTGTAGGCGAGCTCGTGCGCGGCGTTGGTCCAGCGGATCCGGAACAGCGGCGGCTGCGCGAGGAACACGTGGCCGGCGTCGATCATGGGGCGCAGGAAGCGGAAGCAGAGCGTCAGCAGCAGCGTGCGGATGTGCGCGCCGTCGACGTCGGCGTCGGCCATGAGGACGAGCTTGTGGTACCGCAGCTTGTTGAGGTCGAAGTCCTCCTGCATGCCGGCGCCGAGCGCGTTGATGATCGCCTCGACCTCCTTGTTGGCGAGGATGCGGTCGATGCGCGCCTTCTCGACGTTGAGGATCTTGCCGCGGATGGGGAGGATCGCCTGGGTCCGGGGGTCACGGCCGCCTCGGGCCGAACCGCCTGCCGAGTCACCCTCGACGATGAACAGTTCGCATTCTGCGGGGTCCGTCGACTGGCAGTCGACCAGCTTGCCGGGCAGGCCGGAGCCGCCGAGCAGGCCCTTGCGGGAGCGGGCCATGTCGCGCGCCTTGCGGGCAGCGATGCGGGCGGCCGCGGCGGCCTGCGACTTGCGGACGATGTCCTTGCCCTCTGCCGGGTTGCGCTCGAACCAGTCGCCGAGGCGGTCGTTGAGGACCCGCTGGACGAAGGTGCGGGCCTCGGTGTTGCCCAGCTTGGTCTTGGTCTGGCCCTCGAACTGCGGCTCGGAGACCTTGATCGACACGATGGCGGTGAGGCCCTCGCGGATGTCGTCGCCGGAGACGCGGTCCTCGCGCTTCTTGATCAGGCCCCACGTCTCGCCCCAACGGTTGACCGTGCCGGTCAGCGCGGCGCGGAAGCCCTCTTCGTGCGTGCCGCCCTCGTGGGTGTTGATGGTGTTGGCGAAGGTGTAGACGCTGCTGGCGTAGGAGGTGTTCCACTGCATGGCGATCTCGACGCCCATGCCCTGCTCGGGCGCGTGCGCCTCGACGGCGATCACCGTGGGGTGGATGGCCTCCTTGCTGCCCGAGAGGTACTTCACGTAGTCGATGAGGCCCTCGGTGTAGAGGAACTCGTCGTACGGCGTGTCCACCTCGCCCTCGTCGCCCGTGGCGACCTGGCGCTCGGGGCGCAGGTCCATCAGCGACAGGCGCAGGCCCTTGGTGAGGAACGCCATCTCACGGAAGCGGGTGGCCAGCGTCTCGTAGTTGAAGACGGTGGTCTCGAAGATGTCGCGGCCGGGGAAGAACGTGATGGTGGTGCCGGTCTCCTCGGTGGCCTCCATCCGCTCCAGTTCGGTCACGGGCACGCCGTACTCGAACTCCTGGTGCCAGCGGTGGCCGTCCCGGCGCACGTCGACGATCATGCGCTCCGACAGCGCGTTGACGACGGAGGAGCCGACGCCGTGGAGGCCGCCGGAGACCTTGTAGCCACCGTCGCCGAACTTGCCGCCGGCGTGCAGCACCGTGAGCACCAGGGTGACTGTGGGGATCTTCTCGACCGGGTGCTCCTTGACCGGGATGCCGCGGCCGTTGTCCTTGACGCGGACGCCGCCGCCCTCGAGGAGTTCGACCTCGATGGAGTCGCAGTAACCGGCGAGGGCCTCGTCGACGGAGTTGTCCACGATCTCGTAGACGAGGTGGTGGAGGCCGCGCTCACCGGTGGAACCGATGTACATGCCGGGGCGCTTGCGCACCGCTTCGAGTCCTTCGAGGACGGAGATCTGATCGGCGTCGTAGGATCCGGAGACGGTGATGTCCGCTGAATCCTGGAGTCCCTCCATCCGTTCCTGGGGGGTGAGGTCCTCGTCGATGGTCACTTCGTCCGACACAATGCTCCTGTCCACACAAAGTGGCGCCGGGGTGTCCCAGCGCCGTTGAACGTGCCAATACTACCGCGACGGCGCGCAAAACCACGTATCTCCGATGGGTGGAATGCCGTTCATTCGCTTGTTTTGCACGTTTGGGCGTGACGACGGGGGCCGAGCCATGGTCCCCTATCCCTCCGGGGGCCTCAGGGCCGCAAATCGCCACGCGGCCGGCCGTCGAACTGGGCGAGGGGCACAATCGGGGCATGCGAGATTTCCCCCTTCCTGCGGCCGAGTTCTACCGCGAGCTCGAAGAGGACAACAGCCGCGAGTTCTGGCTGGCCAACAAGCACCGCTACGACACCGAGGTGCGCGGCCCGCTGGTCGAGGTGGTGGCGGCGCTGGCCGAGGAGTTCGGCGAGGCCAAGGTGTTCCGCCCCCACAAGGACGTGCGGTTCTCGAAGGACAAGGCGCCGTACAAGACTCACCAGGGCGCCTACGTCGCCATGGCGCCGGCCTGCGGCTTCTACGTCGAGGTCAACGCCGAGGAGGCGTTCGCGGGCGGCGGCTTCTACCGCGCGGAGCCGGACGCCCTCGCCAGGTTCCGGGCGGCGATCGACGACGAGCGCTCCGGCCGGCAGTGCCAGGGCCTCGTCGAGGGGCTCGAGGCCGACGGTTGGCTGATCGTCGGCGACGCGCTCCGCACGGCGCCGCGGGGCTTCCCCAGGACGCACCCGCGCATCGGGCTGCTGCGTCACAGGTCGCTGACCGCGATGCGTGAGGTCACCGCGACCGGCGTGGAGGCGTTCGCGGAGCAGGTGCGCGAGATCTGGCGGGGGTCTGCCCCGTTGGTCGACTGGCTCGCGGCCCGGCTGGACGACAGGTCCTAGAGGAGGGTTTGCGTCTTCGCCTCGATGCCGCCGAATGCGACGGCATCGACACACAAGCCCAAGGTGGGAAAAGCGCCTCAGGCCGACTCGACCACGGTGGGCGAGGGAGACGGCTCAGCCGACGGGCTCTCGGGTGCCGCGCTCAGCGACTCCGTCATGGTCTGGACCGGCGACGGCGGCTCGGACGGTGACGGCGACGGCGACGGCGAAGGACTGGGTGAGGCCGACGGGGTCGGCGACTGGGTCGGCGTGGGCGACGGGCTCGGCGACGGCGGCTTCGTCGTCGGCGCGACCGACGGACTGGGCGCGGGGCTTGTCGTGCTCTTCGTGGGCGACGGCGAAGGCGAGGTGCCGGGCACGCTGGGCAGGTCGACGGGGCCGGTGCCGGGTTCGGGCGCCGCGGGCGGGTTCGTGTCCGTGCCCGTCGGTGGCCGCGAGGGCCCCGGTCCGGCCGCGGAGGTGTCGCCCGGCTCAGGCGCGGCCGGCGGCTCCGTGGTGCCCCGTGACGGCGACTGCCCCACCGTGGGCGAACCGGTGACGCTCGGCGAGGCCGACGGCGACAGGCCGGGCGACGACGGGCCGGTGGGCACCACCGACATCATCTTCGACAGGTCGACGATGCCCGGCTTGCCGTTGAGCCAGGGGAGGGGATCTGTGAACTGCCCGTTCACGATCACCTCGAAGTGCAGGTGACAACCCGTGGAGTACCCGGTGCTGCCCACGCGGCCGACGCCCTGCAGCGCCGAGACCTTCTGGCCCACCTTCACGCCGATCGACGACAGGTGGTTGTAGGTGGTCACCACGCGGTAGCCGCCCAGCGTGCCGTGGTCGATCTTGACCTGCACCCCGTTGCCGCCCGCCCAGCCCGTGCCGACGACGGTGCCGGCCGCCGCAGCGCCGACGGCCGTGCCACAGGGGGCCGCCCAGTCGTGGCCGGTGTGGAGCTTGTAGACGCGCAGCACCGGGTGGAACCGCATGCCGAACTTCGACGACGACCGCCCCCGCACCGGCTGCGACAGCAGGGCGCCGGGCTTCTCCCTGCCCACGGATTCGACGGTGGTCACGGGGATGCTGGCGGGCGCCAGCGGCAGCGGCACGACGACGGGCTGCAGCGCCTCTTGGCCGTCGGGCTGGATCACCTCGGGCGTGGGGGCGTTGTACGGGTCGAAGCCGAGGTCCTCGTCGCCGGGCACCACCCAGGTCTCGTAGCCGCCCGTCATGGAGTAGACGCCCAGCGGATCAGCGAAGTCCTCGCCGAACGCCTCGCGCATGGCGTTGCGGGCGTGGCCGATGCCGGGGGCGGGCGCTGGGGGACTCTTCACCACTGCGGGAGCGGGAACCGCCTCGATGACCTGCTCCTCGCTGCTCGCGCCGACCATGGCGACGAGACCGACTGCAACGGCGGCGGCCAACACCGAAGTGGTGCCTCGCAGTTTCATCTTGCTCCCAGCCCCCCAAGCTGTCATCAATGACTTACCAACCCATCGAATCACGTTCCCGGGCCAATTGATAGGGGAAGGTGAGAATGCCTCCTGTGTGATTCGGCGCATTTCCAGCGCGCGCGTCCGAGATGTGGTCATAATGCTGGCCCCAAGCGGCCCGCTCGGCCCGCCCGACGTCGTCGCCGCCCGTCATTCCGGTTGCGCGAGTGCGCTCCAACGTCTCCCAGCGAGCATCCCACGAAGGGAGCGAGCATCCCACGAAGGGAGCGAGCATCCCACGAAGGGCCGGCACGAACGGAGGCGGGTCGTGCAGCGTTGCGCTGCACGACCCGCATCCATGTTCACGCGCGCCCACCTAGGCTGGCCCCATGCCGGTCTCGCTGGTGATCATCGCCGACACGCACCTGCCCAAGCGCGCCCGCGACCTGCCGCCCGCGCTCTGGGCCGACGTCGAGGCCGCCGACGTCGTCATCCACGCCGGCGACTGGGTCGACCCCCGCCTCCTCGACGAACTCGAGCGCCGCACCGGTGGGCGCTGCATCGGCGTGTGGGGCAACAACGACGGCGACGAGCTCCGGCGGCGACTCCCCGAGGTCGCCCGCGAGGTCATCGACGGCGTGCGCATCGCCGTCGTCCACGAAACCGGCGCGGCGGCGCGGCGCGAGCGGCGGATGGCCGCCGCGTTTCCCGACACCGACGTGCTGGTCTTCGGCCACAGCCACATCCCCTGGGACACCGTCTCGCCGGGCGGCCTGCGGCTGCTGAACCCCGGCTCCCCCACGGACCGGCGGCGACAACCAGTGGGCACCTACCTCACAGCCCGCATCGACGACGGCGAACTGCGCGACGTCACCCTCGTGCCGGTCGACCCCGCTTGGCGCGCCGCGCCTCAGCCGTAGGTGTCGCGCGGGCCGAGCCCCTGCACGGAGCGCAGGCCCTTCTTCCAACTGGGCGGCTTCGGACCGCGGAACTCCACGCGCAGCACCGTCTGGTCTCCCAGTGCCGCGTTGAGCTTGGCCACCAGCTGCGAGGCCGCGTAGCGCATCGCGGTGGCCCAGGCCGTGGAGTCGCAGTCGACGACGAGCACGCCCGCGTCGTAGTGCACCGGCCTGGAGTGCTCGGCGTTGGCCTCGCCCACCAGTTCGGGCCAGCGGCGCAACACCGTCGACAGGTTGATCCGGCGCTTCCAGCCGCGCTGGCGCACCACCTCGTTGAGCACGTCGCCGATCTGCTGCGGGTCGCGCTCGTCGGGGTGCGCGCCGCTGCGCTGCTGCTCGAAGACCCGCTTCGGGCGGCGCGGTGTGCGCGGTGGCGCGGGCTCGGGCAGCACGACGCCATACTCTGAGGCCTCGACGGTGGCGCGGGCGATCTCCGACGCCAGCTCGAGCCCCGTGGGATCGTGCGGCTCGGACATGGGGCCAGCCTAGTCCAGCGTGTTCTCCGCCAGGCCGGCGAGCCAGTTCGGCTGCGGCACGGCATCCGCCGCGGAGCCCGCGGACTGCAGGACCAGCACCCGGATCTTCTCAGGGCCCTCGACATAGAACGACAGGCCCAGTTCGCCGGGGGCCGAGCCGCCCTTGAAGCCGATGTACACCGCGCCCGGTACCTCGATGCCCGGGTAGGCGGCCATGATGCCGCGCACCGGCTGGCCGGCCTCGGTGCCGGCGCGCTGCTGCAGGGCCACCTGCGCGGCGCACAGGTCCCGGGCGGTGGCGTACCAGTCGAGGCCCTCGTCCCACGCGGGGTCGGCCAGCGTCTGCTCGTCGTAGCCGAGGTCCCACTCGGGGAGCCCCTCGAGGACCGCCCGCTGCGCGTCGGAGGCCTCGGCGGTGGCGTCGTCGAAGCCCTCCGAGGCATCGGCGAACTTGGCCCGGAGGCCGGCGTCGGCGGCCATCTGGAACGCCTCGCGCGTGGTCAGGAACGGCCGGTTCAGCTCGGGCGCGTGGTGGCCCATCGCCTCGAGTTCCTCCTCGACCGCCTCGCGGCCCACCGCCCCGATCAGCAGGTCCGCCGCCGTGTTGTCGCTGTTCGAGATCATCTTCAGCGCGGCCTCCTCGACGGTGACCTTCGTACCGTCGGGCTCGTTGCGCAGGTCCCCGCTGGGCAGGGAGCGCACGGCGTCGGTGATCGTCAGTTCCTGGTCCCAGGTGAGCCGGCCGTCCTCGACGGCGGTGACCACTGCGCCGAGCACGTAGAGCTTGAACATCGAGCCGATGGGCAGCACGGTGTCGGCGTCGCGCTCCTCGATGGGCGTGCACTCGGGCACCCCTGCGTTGCGCGTTACCTCGGCCAGCAGGAACGACGACCGCTCGGCCGCGCCGGCCAGCGCCCGGGCGGCGTCCGCCGGCGCATCGACCTCGGGGGCCTTCTCGTTGGGCACGAACATCAGCCCGTCGATCCTGTCGTCCTTGAGCGCCAGCATCATCAGCACCGGCGTGCCGGGCGAATCCAGCTCCGCGGTGCCCTGCGTCTCGGTGCCGTCCCAACTCACGACGGTGAACGGGCCCTCCCTGCGGAGCTGGTCGAAGACCTGGACAACCTGGTCGGCGGGCACCTGGCTGAGGAACTCCTCACCGAACCGCGCCTGGGCCTCCTCTGCGGTGGGGCCGGAATCAGCGGCCAGCAGGTCCAGCACCCAACGGGCAGCATCGCCGACGGCGGTGTCGGGCAGCTCGACTGGCGCCGCGTCCGTGGGTGTCGCGTCAGCTGCGGTGGCCGCGGTCTCCGTGGGTTCGGGCGCGGGTGCCGGCGTCCCCGAACAGCCGGCCAGTGCGAGGGCGAGGACGGCGGCGAGTGCGATGCGGCGGCGGGGCATACGTCATGAATACCACGGGCCCATCCGGGCATCGGCCCCGCCCCGTGGGGGTGGGCCGAGAGTGTGCAGGCTACTTGGCCGAGTCCTTGCGGCCCCAGCGGAAGTAGGCCAACGGCAGCAGGCCCATCGAGTTCACGGCGCCCAACGCGGGCATCCAGACCACCTTCGGGCCGTTGAGCTCGTCGTCGTCGCGCTTCGCGAGGTCGATGAGGGCCGCTGCCCGCAGCACCACGTCTGCCGCGCCGCCCACGACGGTGAGGGCCCTCACCCAACCGGGGAGATCTTCAAACTTCTTCTTGGCCATGTCGCTGCCTCCTGACCACAGGCTAACCCCCGGCACAGTCACCGGGGGCGGCTTCAGGTGGTCAGGCCACGCGCAACTTGCCGACGGCCTTCAGCACGCGGCTGGGGCCCTCGCTCCACACGCCGGGGAGGTGGGCGTCGCTCGGGAACGCAACCACGAACCAGCCCGGCTTCAGGGTGACGGTGACGGTGGCCGGGCCCTCGTGGAGCCCGAAGTCGGTCTCCTCGTCGAACTCGGTGGCCGGGGTCAACGCATCGAGCGCCGCGAGCTTGATGACCTCCTCACCCTGGAGCACCACGTGCACGTCGGCGAAGACGCGGTGGGCCTCGAACTGGGTCTTCACCTCGGGGTCAGCGGCATCGTAGGAGAAGATGTTCACGGCGCCGACCTCCTCCTCAAGGTCGATCTGGCCGGGCTCCACGTCGGTGCCGAGGCCGATGATGGTGTCGAGGATCGTCGCCAGGCCGGGGATGTCCGCGTAGCGGTCCCGCTGGTCGAGGGTGTCGATGATCATCGTGTCTGCCTTCCCGCTGGGCGCCCGCCCAACACTGCGAAAAAGTTACTCCCGGGTCTCGGCTCGGCACGATTCCTCAGGCCATACAGACAATCCGGACTGCGCACGGCGGGCTCCACGCGCCCGGGGCCGGGCCGCAGATCAGGGTTGCGGCCGTGTCTGCTGAGGACGGCAGACTTATCTCTACCCAGGCAGCGGTGAGATGTGGATTATCCACATCTGTTGCTCTATTTCGGTAGGGATAAATTCAGACGTCGGCGGGGCCGACGGTGCCGGAGTTGACCGTGAAGCGGCGCTCCGCCGGGAAATCCGGCACGTCCGCGCCCACGGCTGCCGTGATGAGCACCTGCTCGGCGTCGGCGATCGCGGCCCCGAGTCGGTCGCGGCGCGCGACGTCCAGTTCGGCGAACACGTCGTCGAGGACCAGGACCGGCTCCGTGCCGTCGTCACGCACCAGCTGGAAACCCCCGAGCCGCAACGCCAACGCCAAGGACCACGACTCGCCGTGCGACGCGTAGCCCTTCGCCGGCAGCGCGCCGATCGACAGCTCCACGTCGTCGCGTTGCGGCCCCACCAGCGTCATGCCCCGCTGGAGTTCGTCCCTGCGGAGGCCCTCCATCGCGTCGAGCAGCCTGCGTTGCAGTTCGCCGCGCACGTCTGCCGCGGCGGCCACGCCGTCGAGGTCCAGGCCGCTGCGGTAGACGGCGTCGATCTGGTTGTTCTTCGGCGCGATCGTCTCGTAGGCGCCCTGGGCGTAGGGCAGCACGTCGGCCAACGTGTCGAGCCGGGCGTGCAGCAGTTCGGCGCCCAGCGCCGCCAACTGCTCGTTCCACACGGCCAGCGTGACGTCCTCGTCCCCGCCCTGCGGCACCTGCGAGCGGCCCGACATCGACTTCAGCAGCGCGTTGCGCTGCCGCAGCACCCGGTCGAAGTCCTGCTTCACGCCCGCCATCCGCGGCCACCGCGTCACCACCAGCGAGTCGAGCCACCCGCGGCGGTCCGACGGGTCGCCCCGCACGATCGAGATGTCCATGGGCGAGAACACCACGGTGCGCAGCGCGCCCACGAGGTCGCGCGGGCGCTGCAGCGGCGCCCTGTTGAGCCTTGCCACGTTGGACTTGCCCGGCACCACCTCGAGCTCGAGCCAGATCAGCCGGTCGTCGTCGCGGGCGGCTTGGACCCTGGCCCGGATGATCGCGGATGCGGCACCCGCCCGGATCAGCGGCCCCGTCGTCGACACCCGGTGCGACGACATGGTCGACAGGTACTCGATGGCCTCGACCAAGTTGGTCTTGCCCTGCCCGTTGGCGCCGACGAAGACGGTGACGCCGGAGGTCAGCTCGAGGTGGGCCTCGTGGTAGTTCCGGAAATCAGCAAGCGTGAGCTCAGTGACGAACACGTCAGCTGGGCAGGCGCATCAACATGATCACGTGGCGGTAGTCCGCCAGCGGGTCGCCGTCGATGCTGGACAGGCCCATGATCAGGCAGGGCTTGCCGGGCAGCGTGAACGAGAAGTGCGCGTACGGGGCGTCGAGCGCGGTGAGGGCATCGAGCAGGTAGTGCGGGTTGAAGCCCGCGTCCGTGATGGACTGCTCGTCGCCGACGATGTCGACCTGGGCGTCGATGGCCTCGACCGCCTGCGCCTGGTCACCAGTGGCGGCCTCGAGCGTGATGTGGTCGTCGTTGATGCGCATCCGCAGCGGGGTGTTGCGCTCTGCCACCAGGGCGACGCGCTTGACCGCGGCCAGCAGGTCTGCGGTGTCGACGCGGACACTGACGGAGGCCTGGACGTCCATCAGGTGTCGCACCTTGGGGAACGCCTGGCTCAGCAGGCGCGTGGTGGCCTCGCGGGAACCCTTCGAGCCCTCGCCGACGAAGCCGGCGAGGCCCTCGCCCTCCGCCTCGGTGGTGGACAGCGAGATCGTGACGGTGTCGCCGGAGGTCATCGACTTGGCGGTGTCCGCCAGCACCTTGCCGGGGACGAGCACGTTGCCCTCGAGGCCCGGGCTGGCCGGGTTCCACGTGAGCTCCTTGAGGGCCATGCGGTAGCGGTCGGTGGCCAGCAGCGAGAGGTTCTCGCCGTCGATCTCGACCTTGACGCCGGTGAACACGTTGAGCAACTCGTCGCGGCCCGCGGCGACGAACACCTGGCCGACGGCCTTCTCGAACGCGGCGGCATCGACCGTGCCGGTCTGGGTGGGCATGTCAGGCAGCGTGGGGTATTCGTCGACGGGCAGGGTCTGCAGCGTGAAGCGGGCAGAACCGCAGGTCAACTCGACCTTGCTGTGGTCGGCGTTGAGGTCCACGGGCTTGTTCGGCAGCGAACGCGCGATGTCGGACAGCAGGCGGCCGGAGACGAGCACCTGGCCCTCGTCGCTGACCTGCGCGGGGAGCGTGACCTTGGCGGACGTGGTGGAGTCGAAACTGCTCAGCGTCAGGCCGTCGGCGTCCGCCTCCAGCAGCATGCCTGCCAGGATCGGAGCGGTGGGGCGGTTGGGGAGGCTGCGTGCCACCCATGCCACGGCGTCGGCAAGCGCCTCGCGTTCAACTCGAATCTTCACGTGTCACACCCTTGTCGTTTCTGCCCAAAAGGCTCGTCGCCAGCATCATACCCAGACGGCGGTTAGGCCCGCGACGATAGGAGTGGGCCGAGGTGGAGGTTGCCCGCCCCAGCCACCCAACGCCCCGGTCCCTGATCGTGACGCGTGCCGGTCCCTGATCGTGACGCGTGCCGGTCCCTGAGCGTGACGCGTGCGAGGAACGAGCACCGTGTCACGACGAAGGGCCCCCGCAGCCCTGCATCCCTGGGCGATTTCGACACGACCGCGCTCCTCGTTCCTCGGATGCGGTCGGCTCAATCAGCGTCGGAGGTGGCCGGCTCAATCAACGTCAGTCGGTGGCGATCGACTCCAAGACGGGGAGGCGGGAGGCACGCCGCGCCGGGGCCACTGCGGCCAACACTCCGACGGCGGCCGCGACCACCACGAACACCACCAGCTGCACCCACGGTAGGACCAAGGTGTCGATGCCCTGGTCGCGCAGCAACGTCACGAGCGCGGAACCGAACACGACGCCCAGCACCACGCCGAGCACGGCGCCGAGGGTGGCCACCAGCACTGCCTCGAGCGTCACCATCCGCCGTACCTGGCGCCGGGTCATGCCCACCGCCCGCAGCAGGCCCACCTCACGCACCCGCTCCATCACCGACAGGCCCAGCGTGTTGACGATGCCCAGCACCGAGATCACCACCGCCAGCGCCAGCAGCGCGTAGAGCACCGCGAACACCTGGTCGAACTGTGCCACGCGGCTCTCGACAAACTCGTGCACGTCCGAGACCACGACGGTGGGCACCTCCTTCGTCGCCTCCTGCAGCCCGGCCTCGACCTGCGCAGGGTCCGCGCCGTCGTCGGTGAACACCACCAGCTGCTGCACCATCGACGCGTCGGTCAGCGCCGCGAACGTCTCCTCGGTGACCACCACGTCGCCGGCGGGGATGGCGGCGCCCTCGTCGTGCAGGCCGGTCACGAGCACCGGCACCGTGCCGTTGGGCCCCACCAGGTCGATGACCTCGCCGAGCGTGAACCCGTGCTCGCGCGCATAGTCGGCCGCGAGCACCACCGGCGCCTCGCCGCCCTGTTCGTTCAGCGACCCGACCACCACGTCCAGGTTCATGCCCCGCTCGAGGCCCTCCTTCGAGACGCCGAACATCGACGCCGGCTCGTCGCGGCCCTCGACCTGCACGGCGCCGCGGTACATCGCGTACACCTCGGCCACGCCCTCGACACCCCTGGCGGAATCCGCCAGCTTGGCGTCGAACGGCTGGTACGACACGGGCGAGACCACGAAGTCGCCGCGCTGGTCCTCGGTGAGTTGGTTGCGCACCGACGTGGTGGTGCTGGCCGCCAGGATCGCGACGGTGGACACCAGCGCCAGGCCGATCATCAGCGTGGCGGCGGTGGCGGCGGTGCGGCGGGGCTGGCGGGCCGCGTTGAGCTGTGCGAGCTTGCCCACCTCGCCGAACAGCGCCCGGAACACGCGGCCGAAGGCCCAGTTCAGCGGCGACCCGACCACCGCCGCCGCGATCACCATGCCCACCAGCACGGCCGCCGCCCCGGCACCCAGCCAGACCAGCGGCTGCGGCACGTCGAGCCACACCGCGATCACCATGGCCGCAACGCCGACCTCGACCATCGCGATGCCCACCAGGGGCAGCCCACCGAGGCGTTCGGGCCCCGATTGCGCGGCGCTAGCCAGCGCCTCCACCGGCCGGGTCTGCGAGGCGCGCCGGGCCGGCAGCCACGCGGCGATCAGCGTGATGACGATGCCGATCCCGTACGACGCCACCACCGCGGGCAGGGTGATCGACGGCGTCACATCGCCGGGGTCGATCCCGACTGCCCGCATCGCACCGAGGATGCCCCAGGCCAGGCCGTAGCCGACGGCCAGGCCCAGCGTCGCCCCGATCAGGCCGATGAACAGCGCCTCCAGCAGCACCGCGCCGCTGACCTGACGGCGGGTCGCGCCGATCGCCCGGAACAGGGCCAGTTCGCGCTGCCGCTGGGCCACGAGGATCGAGAAGGTGTTGAGGATCAGCAGGGCCGCGACGAGCAGCGCGATGCCGGCGAACACCAACAGGAAGATGTTGACGAAGCCCAGGCCGACGCCCAGTTGCTCCTCGATGCCGGCGGCCAACTCGTCACCGGTCTCGGCGACGAAACCGTCGGGCAGCACGTCCTGCACCTGGGTGGCCACGGCGTCGGGATCGGCCTGGGGCGTGGTCTGGATCCACAGGCCGTACGAGCCCGGCCGGCCCTCCTGCACGATCTCCTGGATCTCCGGCAGCGTGAAGAACAGGTAGCTCGCGCCCACCGTCGCCCCTGTGCCGTAGGTGCCGGTGCCCACCAGCGTGTAGGGCCGGACGCCGGAACGGGGCGTGGCCACGTCGACGGTGTCGCCCAGCTCGTAGCCGCCCCGCGCCACCGTCGACGGGTCGAGCACCAGCTCGTCGTCGGCGGTGGGGGCGCGGCCCTCGATGATGCGGGCGCCCGCGGTGCCGTCGGCCGACGTGGCGTCGTGCCAGTTCATCCCGATGCCGGGCGCGCCGGCGAAGGCGAACACCCTGCCGTCGTCGTCCAGCGGGAACACCTGCGTGTTCGACACCACGGCCTCGACGCGCGCCACCCCGTCGATGGCCTCCACGGCGGCCACGTCGTCGTCGGTCAGCAGCGCGGCGGGGATGCCCGGGTTGTTCTCGAACCCGGAGATGCCCGTCGCCTCAGGCGACACGTTCACGTCGGCGAGGGAGCCCTTCACCAGCGAGTCGAAGCTCGACGACAACATGCTGGTGAAGATCAGCGACCCGGCGACGAACGCCACGCCCAACACGATGGACAGGGCACTCATGAACAGGCGCACCTTGCGCGCCCAGACGGATTTCAGCGTGGCCCGCAGCATGGGTCAGTCCAGGAGGGCGCGGCGGGCGATCGAACGCTCCGCCGTCGACTCTTCGGCGATCTCGTCACCGACGACGGGTGCCCGGTTCGGCGCAGTGCCGCCGTCGCGGTAGACGACGGGCCCGGCCCCGTCGAGGTCGTGGCGCGGGTACAGCTGGGCCATGGCGCCGAGGAGCTGGTCCTGCGTGGCGCCGCGCATCTCGTGCACGATGCGGCCGTCGGAGAGGAAGACGGTGCGGTCGGCGTAGCTGGCCGCATGCGCGTCGTGGGTGACCATGACCACCGTCTGGCCGAACTCGTCGACCGAGCGGCGCAGGAAGGTGAGCACCTCCGCCGCCGACGTGGAGTCGAGGTTGCCGGTGGGCTCGTCTCCGAAGACGATGTGGGGCCGGTTCATCAGGGCCCGCGCGCAGGCCACCCGCTGCTGCTGGCCGCCCGACAACTGCGAGGGCTTATGGCTGAGCCGGTCCGCCAGGCCGAGCACGTCGACGATGCGGCTGAACCACTCCCTGTCCACCCTGCGGCCGGCGATCGACAGCGGCAGCGTGATGTTCTCGCGTGCCGTGAGGGTGGGCACCAGGTTGAACGCTTGGAAGATGAACCCGATGCGGTCGCGCCGCATCTCGGTGAGCGGGGTGTCGGCGAGGGTGCCGACGGCGGTGTCGCCGATCCAGACCTCCCCCGCGGTGGGCGTGTCCAGGGCCGCCAGCAGGTGCATGAGCGTCGACTTGCCCGAGCCCGACGGCCCCATGATGGCGGTGAACTCGCCCTCGTGGACCTCGAAGTCGACGTCGTCGAGGGCCGTCACGACGGCAGAGCCCGACCCGTAGATCTTGGTGAGGCCCTCGGCCCGCGCTGCGATGGTCACTCGTCGAGGTTAGCGCGGATGGCCGTGATCCCCGAGGGCGAGGGCGAGTGCCGCGATCTCCTCCGGGGACTCGGCGCCGCTGAGCACCGCGTCGGCCTGCATCCGCCAGCCTGCGGTGTCGTAGGCGACCTGGGCCTGCTCGGCCTCCGACGGGTACACCTGGGTGGCCTCGGTGCTGTCGATGATGCGCGCGTACCAGCGGCGCTTGGCGTACAGGGCGAAGTCTGCCGCCACGTACTGCTCGCCGGTCAGCCACACCACGTCGTACTCGTCTGCGCGCTGGTCGAAGTGGTCCTCCAGCCGCCAGCGCCAGTAGCCGCCGATGTGGTCCGACGCCGCCACCGGCCGGTCCCGGTCACCGGCCAACGCGACGGCGGCCCAGGCCGGAAGGGCACCCGGGCCCGTCGTCGTGCCAGGGGCGCCGAGGTCGGCCACGAAGTGCTCGCGGGGCCCCGCCCCGGGCCGCCGCACCGCCGTGACGAGGTCGACGGCCAGCCCGGCCGTGTCGGGCAGCGTCGGCTCCTTGTGGTGGCTCACGATGAGCACGCGGGTGACCCCCGGCTCCCGCCGCGCGTCCGTGGGTTGTTGCGGGGCCACGACGTCGATCAGTGGCGTGGCCGGGAGTTCCCCGAACGGCTCCTTCCAGCGGTTCGCCAGGTCTGTGAGGGCCTCCGGGTGCGGGGCGAACAGGCCCTCGTTGGACAGCATGCAGGCGGCCGCGGAGGGGGTGTGCAGCGGCGGTGCACCGTCGATCCAGACGCCGAACGGCCAGCCGCGCGAGGCCTTGGCCCACAGCGCCAGCTCCGCGGCCCATTCGTCTGGCGCGACGACGAGCATGGGCTGGTGGATATGCTTCTGCAGCCAGTTGAGGAGGTTGTCCCAGCCGCCGACGGTGGCGGCGTCGAGCGAGCCGTCACCCACGCTGAACGGCAGGGGCGGCAGCGCCAGCGTCTGTGCGTGGTCCAGGCCGGCGAACCGCAGGAGCTGGCCGTCGCGGCGCAGCACCTTCCAGCCGCGGGCACCGGCCAGGTGGCCGGCGACCGGGTCGTCGGAGATGAGGACCGGGGTGCGGTAGGTCATGCGGCCAGGCCTCCGATGAGGTCGATTTCGAGGTCGATGGTGGCAGCCCGGCCGCACTGTTCGCGGACGCGTTCGGCGGCGGCGGCCGAGAGGCCGGGCATCAGGTCGCGGTGCTCCAGCAGGTGTCGGATCGCGCCGGCGAAGGCCCACGGGTCCTCGGCGCGGGGCAGCAGGCTGCACGACTCGTCGGTGAACTCGGGGATGGCCGCCACGGGGTTGGTGACGGTCACCATGCCGCTGGCCATGGCCTCACCGAGCATCACGCCCTGCGTGTCGAACCGGGTGGGGCACAGGAACACGCCGTGGCGGTGGTGCGCGGCGGCCATCTCGATGGGCGAGGAGTAGCGCTCCTCGATGACGACGTTGCGCAGCCCCCGCAGGCTAGCCGTCTCCGTGGCGAAGTGCCGCCCGAAGCCGCGGATGGTCACGGTGAGCTCGTCGAACCCGGGCTCACCGGCGAGCAGTTCCAGGGCACGCAGGGCGATGTCGTTGCCGTAGTTGCGTTCGGAGAAGCTGCGCAGCAGCAGCAGGCGGGTGGCCTCCTCCGGCCCGCGGACGCGTGCCAGGAAGGTGTCGCCGTCGATGTGGTTGGGGATCACCCTGGCGTTGCGGGCAGCCACGCCCACGTCCTGCGCGGCCAGGTCGCGCTGGAACTGCGACACGAACACGACGGTGGCCGCGTCGTCGTCGAACAGCCGGCCGGCCGCCTCGAAGCGGGCCCGGTTGAGCTCGTCGCGCGACGTCCGGATGGAGGCCAGCTCGCGCGAATCGTGGTTGCCCGCCAGACGGCGGTAGTCGCGCACCTCGTAGCCGTGGAACCACACCGCCAACCGGTTGGTGGGCACGCGGTCGAGCAGCGCGTCGATGGTGGTGGGTTCCGGTGAGTGGGCCAGCACCGGCAGGCCGGCGTCGGCCGCGACGTCGAGCACCCCCGGCAACCACTCCGGCGCGATGGCGAGCACCGGGATGTCGCCGTCGGCTCCCTGTTCGGGGCCGGCCCCCGCACGCAGCGAGGTCTCGACGACGGCGACGCCCAGCCCGGCCGCTGCGTAGGCCCGGGCGCGGGTGCGCACGAATTCCCGGCCGGGACGCCAGGGCTTGGGGTAGGACGGGGTGAGGAGGACGAAGTCGGCGTCGGGGAGGATGGCCGTCGCGTCCGTCATCGCTTCACCCGGCGCACGACCTTGCGGACCGCGCGTTCCGTGAAGCTGGCCTGGCCCTCGAGCTTGGCGATGCGCGCCGTGAGCGTGGCCACCTGCGCCTGACTCTCCTCGAGTCCGTTGCGGGCTTCGAACAGCTCGTCGCGCATCTTGGCCAGCGCCGCCAGCGCCGACTCGTGTTCGGCCTCCTTCGCCGTGAGACGCTGGGCCACGGCGAACAGCTCTGCCTCCACGCGGGCGGCGTGCGCCGCCGCCCTGGTCAGTTCGTCGCGGGTCGAGGCGAGTTCGGCCTCCATCCCCCGCTGGAGATGGTCGTCGATGCGGGCACGGTCGTCGTCGGTCACGCAGGTGAGTGTAACCGCGGGTGCCGGATTGTTCCGGTGGTTCGGAGGACTGGTGCCCGACCTGTCCACACCCCGTGCTTTGAAGATCTTCTTGTAGTTACATCCCAGATGTACTCATAGCGCCTGTGGAAGCTGTGGACAACAACCATCGTGGCTTGTCATCGGCCCAACTCTCATGTGGACCGGCTGTGGGCGAATCCCAAATTACACGTGGAGTATTTGTTGATGAATCGGGGGTGTGGAGTTATCCACACCCCCGTCCACAGCCTTGGACAGCGTGGCGTCAACAGGTTGTCCCCAGCCAACGGGAGGCTGCGGAACACGCCGCCTCAGCGGCCGAGGAGGCGACCCAGGAGGCCGGTGCGCTGTTCGCCCGGGTGCTGTCCGTCGCACCACTGGGCGGCCGGGACGCCGCGCTTGACGTCGGCGACGTGCTGGCCGCACCCGGCCCAGGTGGTCTTGCCGCAGACCTTGCAGTTGACAGGTCGACACATGGTTGGAAGTCCTTTCGAGGAGGGGTGATCGCCGTCCGGTCGATCACGTCCCCTGAACGGTAGCACATACCCCCGGGGGTATTGGTGTAGAGTGGTCCACCGTGAGAACTGTGATTGTTGGAGGGGTCGCCGGCGGCATGAGCGCGGCGACGAGGTTGCGACGGCTCGACGAGGCCATGGAGATCGTCGTCCTGGAGCGCAGTGGATACGTGTCGTTCGCGAACTGCGGACTGCCGTACCACGTGAGCGGAGTGATCGAGCAGCGCTCGGCGCTGTTGCTGCAGACGCCGGAGTCGCTGTGGGAGCGGTTCCGCATCGACGTGCGGGTCGCGAGCGAGGCGGTGCGGATCGACCGCAGCCGCAAGTCCGTGGTGGTGCGTGACGTGGCCACCGGCGAGGAGTCCGAACTCGGCTACGACAGGCTGGTGCTCTCCCCCGGTGCCCGTCCCGTGCAGCCGCCCATTCCGGGCATCGAGCGCGCGTTGACGCTGCGCAACGTCGAGGACACCGACGCGATGGTGGCGGCCGTGCGTGACGCCCGAACCGCCGTCGTCATCGGGGGCGGGTTCATCGGGCTCGAGGTGGCGGAGAACCTGCTGCACCGCGGCATGTCGGTCGCCCTCGTCGAGGCCACCGACCAGGTGATGGCCCCGCTCGACCCCGAGATGGTGGCGCCCGTGCACGACAGGTTGCGTGAGCACGGCGTCGACCTGCGGCTCGGCTCGGCGGTCACGGCCATCGGCGAGCATGACGTGACCCTGGCGGACGGCTCGACGCTGCCCGCCGACGTGGTGGTCGCCGCCATCGGCGTGCGCCCGGACGTGGCCCTGGCGCGCGAGGCGGGCCTGCAGATCGGCCCGCTGGGCGGCATCGCGGTGGACTCGCGCAACGTCACCTCGGACCCGTCGATCTACGCCGTCGGGGATGCCGTGGAGAAGGACGACGCGCTCGGCGACGGCGACCTCCTCGTCCCCCTGGCCAACACGGCGAACCTGCAGGGCCGGCGCGTGGCCGACGACATCGCGGGGCGCGGCGTGCCGACCCGCCCGGTCATGGGGACGGCCATCGTGGGCGTGCTGGGGCTCCAGGTGGCCGCCGTCGGGTGGAACGAGAAGCGCCTGCGGGCGATGGGCAGGGACTACCTGGCCGTCCACACGCACCCTGCGTCGCACGCCACGTACTACCCCGGCGCCGCCGCGATGGCGCTGAAGCTGCTGGTGGACCCGACCGACGGCACCATCCTCGGCGCGCAGGGCGTCGGCGAATCCGGCATCGACAAGCGCATCGACGTCATCGCCACCGCGATGGCGGGTGGGCTGAAGGCGCCGGATCTCGCGGAGCTCGAGTTGGCCTATGCCCCGCAGTTCGGCTCGGCCAAGGATGCCGTCAACATGCTGGGCTTCGTCGCGGAGAACCGGTTGAGCGGCCTGGAGCGCTCCGTCCAGTGGCACGAGGTGGAGGCGATGCAGGACGCCGGGGTGACCGTCGTCGACGTGCGCACGCCCGCCGAGTTCGAGGCCGGGGCCATTCCCGGGGCGATCAACCTGCCGCTCGACGAGCTGCGCGACCGCTCAGCGGAGATTCCCGACGGCGAACTCATCGTCCACTGCGGCGTCGGCATCCGCAGCCATGCGGCGGTGTTCATCCTGGGTGACCGCAGGGTCCACAACCTCGACGGCGGCTACACCACCTGGAGGGCCGGGACGGCGGCCTGACGCAATGCGAAGAGCCGGGCGCTGGGCGCCCGGCTCTGGTGTCCTCAGGCCAGGGAGAGGAAGAGCTTCTCCATCTGCGCCTGGTCCATGCCCCCGTCGGGCTGTTCCATGCACTGGCGCAGGCCCACCGCGATCGTCGAGAAACCGGCCCGGTCCACGGCCTTCGAGACGGCGGCCAGCTGCGTGACGATGTCGTCACAGTCGCGGCCCTCCTCGATCATCCTGATGATGCCGCCCAGCTGCCCTTGGGCACGCTTGAGCCTGCGGACGACGGATTCCATCTCTTCGGGGTTCAACTGCACGGCGGCCTCCTGGTTCGGCGCCCAGTATACCCCCAGAGGTATGGATCAGGCCTGCTTGATCTGGTTGGTCAGTTCGGTGACCTGGTTGTACAGGTCACGGTCGACGCCGATCTTCTCGCTGATCTTTCGAACGGCGTGCAGCACCGTCGAATGGTCGCGGCCGCCGAACTTCGAGCCGATCTTCGGCAGCGACAGCTCCGTCATCTCGCGGCACAGGTACATCGCCACCTGACGGGCCGAGGCGATGGTCGCCACCCGGCTGGCGCCCGTGAGGTCGTCGTGGGTGATGCCGTAGTAGCCGGCGGTGGCCGCCATGATCGTCTGGGCGTCGACCGGTGCCGCGTCCTCCGGCATCAGGTCGTTGAGGACCTGCTGCGTGAGCTCCTCAGTGATCTCCTGCGCGTTGAGGCTGGCCAGGGCCGCGACGCGGGTCAGTGCCCCCTCGAGCTCGCGGATGTTGGTGGGGATGCGCGAGGCGATCAGCTCCAGCACCTGCGTGCCGGCCGTGAGCCGCTGCTGGACCACCTTCTTGCGGAGGATGGCGATGCGGGTCTCGAGGTCCGGCGGCTGGATGTCGGTCATGAGGCCCCACTCGAACCGCGAGCGCAGCCGCGGCTCCAACGCCTCCAGCAGCTTCGGGGGCCGGTCCGACGTCATCACGATCTGCTTCTGCGCGTTGTGCAGCGTGTTGAACGTGTGGAAGAACTCCTCCTGCGTCTGGATCTTCGACTCCAGGAACTGGATGTCGTCGACCAGGAGGACGTCGACGTCGCGGTAGGACGAACGGAACTCCGCCGTGCGGTTGTTCGAGATGGCGTTGATGAAGTCGTTGGTGAGTTCCTCGGTGGAGACGTACTTCACGCGGAGGTTCTCGTAGTAGCTGGTGACGTAGTGCCCGATGGCGTGGAGCAGGTGCGTCTTGCCCAGGCCGGAGGGGCCGTAGATCATCAGCGGGTTGTAGGACTTGCCGGGGGTCTCCGCGACGGCGGCCGCAGCGGCGTGCGCGAAGCGGTTGGAGGAGCCGGCGACGAAGGACTCGAACGTGTAGCGCGGGTTGAGGCGCACCTCCTGGGGCTTCGAGCGCGGCAGCATCGGCTGCGGCGGGAGCTCCTCTGGCACGGCCGGTGCGGGCGCCGGTTCGTCGGGGACCAGCTCAGGGCTGATCATCACCGCGAGGTGGGTGGGTTGGCCGAACAACTCGCTGAGCCGGTCCTCGATCTGGGGGCGCAGCTTCGTCTCGAGGCGCTCACGGGTGGGTTCGTCGCCGACGGCGAGCATCAGGGTCGAGCCGTGCATGTCGACGGGCCGGGTGCGACGCAACCAGGCGCGGGTCGGGAAATCCGCGGACGTGATCACGTCCTCCCACAGCACCGCCAGGTCCGGCGTCGGTGATTGAGTCACCTCACCCACTTCCCGGCGGTCCGCCCGCCTCACGTAGCCTTCATCCACAGGGTTGTCCACAAGAGGGTATAAGTCACCCCGAGCCGAACCCAATGGTGCCTCACCTGTGGATAACCGGGAGGCAGAGATATGAAACTAGTGCCCCGACAAGGATCTCGCAAGGAGAATCGGCGTGTTGCTGGTGTGTCGGATGGACTACAATCATGTAGTTTGCTTGGTTGCCTTGGCGGGCTGCCCCGGTTTGGCTAACCGGGGGTTGTCCACGTATCGTTGACCAGTCGCCATCTCGGCGGCCACTTCCCCCTGCCCGGGCCACGGGCAGCGTCAACCTTCGAACCTGAGGGAGTAATCCCATGAGCAAGCGCACGTTCCAGCCGAGCAACCGTCGTCGCAGCCGCAACCACGGCTTCCGCGCCCGCATGCGTACCCGCGCCGGCCGCGCCATCCTGAGCGCCCGTCGCCGCAAGGGTCGCGTCGAGCTCTCGGCCTGACCCTGTGCTGCCGAAATCGCAGCGCCTCAAGAGGCCCGGCGACTTTGGCATCACCGTCAGACACGGCTCGAGAGCGGCAACGCCGACAGTAGTGGTGCACGTGAGGCACCCCCAGCAGAATCCACCCGAGTGCACCCGGGTGGGTTTTGTTGTCTCCAAGAAGGTGGGCAACGCCGTCACCCGCAACCGCGTGAAGCGACGGCTGCGCCACCTCGCCATGGGGCTGACCAGCCCGTTCCCCACCGACGTCGTGGTCCGGGCGCTGCCCGGGGCCGCCGTCGACGAGGAGCGGCTGGGCGCTGACCTCGCCGACGCCTGGCGTCGCGCGTTCCGGAAGGCCGCCCCATGCTGAAGTACCCGCTGATCTGGTTCGTGAAGGGCTGGCGACGGTTCGTCTCCCCCATGTACGGCGATGTCTGCAAATTCCATCCGACGTGCTCGGCCTACGGGCTGACCGCGTTGGAGACCCACGGTGCCCTCAAGGGCTCCTACCTGACCATCCGTCGGATCTTGCGCTGCCACCCCTGGTCGCAGGGCGGAGTCGACTACGTTCCCGGCACGCCACAGGCAGCCGCATGGGAACACGAGAATTCGCGTAGCACGGCGCCCGGTGGGGCGTCGCATGTAGCTGAGGTGGCTTGATGCTCGAACTGTTCGTCTCACTGAACCTGTGGGACAGCTTCTATGGCCTGTTGTCGGCGATGATGCAGCCCATCTACTGGGTGGTGTCCGGCATCGTGGTGTTGTTCCACCAGCTGCTGGCACCCGTCTTCGGCGCCAACTCCGGCGTCACGTGGACGCTGGCCATCGTGGCGCTGACCGTGGTGATCCGTACCCTGCTGATCCCGCTGTTCGTCAAGCAGATCAACTCCGCGCGGAACATGCAGCTGTTGCAGCCGAAGGCGGCGGAGCTGCAGAAGAAGTACGGCCACGACCGGGAGCGGCTCGGCCAGGAGACGATGAAGCTCTACAAGGAGGAGGGCGTCAACCCGATGGCGTCGTGCCTGCCGCTCCTGCTGCAGATGCCGATCTTCCTGGCGCTGTTCCGCGTGCTCCAGGGGGTCGCCGACGACACCCCCCGCGGCTACTGGTTCACCAGTCGCCCCGACCTGGTCACGTCACTGCAGGAGTCGAGCATCTTCGGGGCCGGCTTGGCGGAGCGCATCTTCCCCATCGAGAACTTCGGTGCCACGCAGATCATCGGCATCCTGCTCGTGGTGGCCATGGTGGCCGTCTTCTTCGTGACGCAGCTCCAGCTGATGCGCAAGAACATGCCCCCGGAGTCGCAGACCGGCCAGGCCGCGCAGATG
This sequence comes from Tessaracoccus lubricantis, assembly GCF_039544535.1. Lineage (NCBI taxonomy): Bacteria > Bacillati > Actinomycetota > Actinomycetes > Propionibacteriales > Propionibacteriaceae > Tessaracoccus > Tessaracoccus lubricantis. The sequence continues at coordinate 16,703 of NZ_BAABLV010000043.1, read as the reverse complement.
CAGAAGATGATGCTGTACTTCTTCCCCATCGTCTACGCCATGTCGGCCACCTTCATCCCGATCGGCGTGCTCGTGTACTGGCTCACCTCGAACCTGTGGACGATGGTGCAGCAGGCAATCCTCATCCACAACAACCCCGCGCCGAACACGCCGGCCTACATCGACTGGGAAGAGCGCATGAAGGCCAAGGGCCTGGACCCGGCAGAGGTCGTGCGCCAGAAGGCGGAGAAGCGTCGCAAGAACAATCCCGCGTCCACCTCGCGCGTGGTGGGCAAGCCCGCGGCCGAGGGCGCCGACGACGGCGAGGGCGCGGAGGAGACTCCGAAGGTCACCCGGCAGCAGGTGACGCGCCAGACCGTGCGCACCACCGATGACGGACGTCGCGTCGTGCAGCGGCAGCAGCCGCGCCAACAGCCCCGCTCCAGCCGGAAGAAGAAGTAGCCCGGTCCCCGCCCACCCCTCGGCCCGGAGCCGCTGGGGAGGGGCGGGGTCCTCAATCCCTGAGCCGGCCGTCCGCGGCGGGTCGAAGGGCCAGCAAGTTTTCCACGAACACAGATAGGAACCGCGGATGGCAGACAACGACGCCGACCTGTTGGCTGAGGGTGACCTCGTCGCTGACTACCTCGAGGAGCTCCTCGACATCGCAGACCTCGATGGCGACATCGAGAACTCGATCCAGGAAGGCCGCGCGTTCGTGGCCATCGACACGGACTCCGATCAGCTGGTTGGCAAGGACGGCGAGGTCCTCGATGCCCTGCAGGAGTTGGCGCGCCTGGTGGTGATGACCGAGACCGGTCACCGCTCGCGCCTCATGGTCGACGTGGCGGGCTACCGCGCCCGTCGTCGGGCCGAGCTGACCGCTCTGGCCAAGGACGCCATCGCCGAGGTGCAGGAGACCGGTGAGCCGGCCCGCCTGGCGCCGATGAACGCCTACGAGCGCAAGATCGTCCACGACGAGGTGGCAGCCGCCGGCCTGGTGAGCGAGTCCGAGGGCGAGGCCCCGAACCGCCGGGTCGTGGTCCAGAAGGCCTGAGCAGCCAGCACGACGGCGGGTCCGGCAACGCGCCGGGCCCGCCGTCGTCTGGTCTCTGGCATCGGTGGGAGGATGGAGCCCATGGAATATCAGCCGTCCGAGGCGGAGCAGATTGTGGCGGAGCGGCTCTTCGCGGCGTTCCCCGCGAGCGATGAAGCGTTAAAGCGATATGTCGATATAGTGGCTTCACGTGGCATGGCGTGGGGCCTGATGGGCCCGCGCGAGGGCGACAGGCTGTGGCAGCGGCACATCGCCAACTCCTTGGCCCTGGTGGACGCGGTCCCGCACGGCTTGGACGTGGCCGACATCGGTAGCGGTGCAGGGCTGCCGGGCATCCCCCTCGCCATCGTCCGGCCAGACCTACGGGTGACGCTCATCGAGTCACTGCAGCGGCGCAGTGAGTTCCTGGATCTCGCCATCGAGGAACTTGGCCTTGGAGAGAGGGTTGAGGTCATCCGCGGTCGCGCCGAGGATGTCACCGAGCAGTTCGACATCGTGACGTGCCGCGCCGTCGCCCCCTTGGAGAAGCTGCTGCGGTGGACCTCTCCCCTGTTTGCACCCGATGGAGCGCTCGTGGCACTGAAGGGTGCCTCCGCCGAGGAGGAGATCCGCAAGGCCTCCAAGCTGCTGAAGGCCTCACGGCTGCAGGCCGAGATCCTGGAGCTCAAGGCGGCTCCGGGCGTCGAGGGGACCCGAGCGATCCGCGTCGTCGCCGCCTCCTGAGCACGAGGGGTCGTCAGGTGGGCTGGGCGTGGTGAGGTCCAAGGTTGCCTGCGCGATGGCCGCTGAGTGTTTCACGTGAAACGGCGCGCTGGAATCGTGTTCGTCACGGCGCTTGGGTAGAGTTCTCACGAATCCCCAAGGAGGCCTCTCAATGGCGTTGTTCTTCCGCAAGCGCAAGCAGGTGACGGACGAGAACGAACTGTGGAAGGACCACAGCAATGTTTCACGTGAAACATCTCCCCAACCCCGCCGAGCGCTGAACTCGACTCAGACGATCACTGCTGAGGAGGAGTACGGGGACGAGATGATCGAGTACGCGGCACCGCCCGCGTCGCTACCGAGGCCCTCCGAGCCGCGAATCTTCGTGGTCGCCAATCAGAAGGGCGGGGTCGGCAAGACCACCACGACGGTGAACATCGCCATGGCGCTGGCCCTGGGCGGCCTGAACGTCCTGGTCATCGACATCGACCCGCAGGGCAACGCCTCGACGGCGCTCGGCGTCGACCACCAGGCCGGCACGAAGGGCACGTACGAGGTGCTCACTGAGCAGATCGGCATCATCGAGCACGCGCAGACCTCGCCGCACTCCCCGAACCTGCACGTCCTCCCGGCGGCGATCGACCTCGCGATGGCGGAGTTGGAACTCGTGAACGAGCGCGGCCGCGAGATGCGCATGCGGGACGCCATCCGCACCTACATCCAGGAGTCCGGCGTCGACTACATCTTCTTCGACTGTCCCCCGTCGCTGGGCCTCCTCACCCTGAACGCCCTGGTTGCCGCCACGGAGATCCTCGTGCCGATCCAGACCGAGTACTACGCCCTCGAAGGCGTCTCGCACCTCATGCGCACGATCAACCGCGTCAAGGGCAACCTGAACGACGACCTGCGCCTCAGCACCATCCTGTTGACGATGTACGACCCGCGCACCAACCTCTCGCGCGACGTCGCCGACGAGGTGCGGCGCCACTTCCCACACGAAACCCTGGACGTGGAGATCCCGCGTTCCGTGAAAATCGCGGAGGCCCCCAGCTTCGGCCAGACCGTGATGACCTATCAGCCGAAGAACGTGGGCGCCGTTGCCTACCAGGAGGCTGCAGAAGAGATCGCCAAGCGTGCGGAAAGGGTGGATGCCTGATGGCAGTCAAGAACACCGGCCTCGGGAGGGGCCTCGGCGACCTGTTCGCCCGCACCGACGGGGAGGCGGCGCCCCACCTGAAGGACGGGTCCGTCTACGAGGAGATCCAGATCTCGAAGATCTCCCCCAACCCACAACAGCCCCGCACGGTCTTCGACGAGGACGACCTGACGCAACTGGCAGACTCCATCCGAGAGTTCGGCGTGCTCCAGCCCGTCGTCGTGCGACGCGCCGGCGACGCCTTCGAGTTGATCATGGGGGAGCGGCGCCTCCGCGCGAGCAAGCTCGCCCAGCGCACGACCATCCCGGCGATCATCCGCGGGACGGAGGATCAGGCGCTGCTGCGCGATGCCCTGCTCGAGAACCTGCATCGCGCGAACCTCAACCCGATCGAGGAGGCTCGGGCCTACGGTCAGCTCCTCGACGACTTCGGGTGCACGCAGGAGGAACTCTCCCAGCGGATCCACCGGAGCAGGCCGCAGATCTCCAACACCCTCCGGCTCCTGGGCCTCCCTGAGCGCGTACAGCTCCGCGTCGCCGCAGGGACCATCTCGGCGGGTCACGCGCGGGCGCTGCTCGGCCTGGCGGACGCCGACCAGCAGGAGCGTCTGGCGGAGCGCATCATTGCCGAGGGACTCTCCGTCCGGTCGACCGAGGAGATCGTCGCCCTCGCACGCAACGGCGCTCCGGCAAGGACGTCGGCGCCACGTGGACCCAAGTTGCCCAGCGAGCGCGAGCGCGAGATCTCGGGCCACCTCAGCGACCACTTCGATACCCGGGTCAAGGTCAACATCGGCCGCAACAAGGGCAAGATCACCATCGAGTTCGCGTCCGGAGAGGACCTGGAGCGCATCATGGCCATCATGGAAGGACGCCGCATCTAACGCGGCATAAGGATATAACGATATGTCGATAAATCACCATGGTCAGGACCCGGCCGAGTCGATGGAGGAGGCACCCGTCGGCGACGCCGTCGTGCTCGACGCCGACGACGTTGCGGGCGTCAGGGCCGCGCTGACCCGCTACCGCGTCATGGCGTGGGTGGTCGGGATCCTGCTCGTCATCCTCGTGTGCGTGGGCCTGCCGTTGAAGTACATCTGGGGTGATGACAGGGTGGTGCGCTGGACGGGCATCCCACACGGGTGGCTCTACGCCGTGCTGCTCATCACCGCCTATGACCTCGGCCGTCGGGTGAAGTGGTCCATCAAGTGGTTCCTGGCCATCATGGCTGCCGGCACCGTCCCCTTCCTGAGCTTCGTGGCGGAGCACTTCGCCACCAGGAACGTCAAGGCGACCCTCGCCCACAGCGAGTAGCCGGCACGAGGGTCAGGGCTAGCGCCGCTGCTCCCTCCCGAGCTGGCGCGCGGTGTAGACCCCGAACGCCACCGCCCCCGCCGCGAACACCCACCACTGCAGCGCGTAGCCGCGGTGCGTGGGTGACCCCTCGGCCGCCGGGAGCACCAGCGGGGCCTCGCCCAAACCCTGCGCAGCCGCCTCGGCGGCCGGGAGCGTGACGTAGCCGGCGATCAGCGGCGACGGCCACTCCTGGGCCAGTTCCTGGATGCGGACCGACGTGTGATCAGCAGTGGGGCCATCGCCCGACACGTCCTCCGGGAAGTCAGGGGCCAGGAAGACGCCCTCGACGTCCTGTCGTCCCGTGGGCGGTGCAGGGACAGCCTCGTCCGCGCCCGCGTCGATGGCGCCCCGCACGACGGCGATGTGGCGGCCGTCGTCCAACTGCATCAGCGTGAGCACCCGCCAGGGTGACGACGTGCCGACGGTGGCCTCGTACTCCGGCAGGTAGCGCCCGGTGAACGACACGCGCTTGCCGTAGATGTCCTGCACCTCGCCGTCGGCCGCAACTGCCTCCGCCAGGGGCGTGGGCGCCTCCGCGGCACGCTCGGCGGACACGTCCCGGGTCGACTCCTCGTAGGACGACATCTGCCAGACCCCGAGCCACATCATCACGGCCGCCACGACGAGGCCCGCGCCCAGCGCGAGCCCCTGCTGGAGGCGCAGGCTCACGACAGGCCCGCGCGGTCCACCAGCGAGGCGAACACTTCGCCCAGCTCGCGGCCGGCGGCCTCGAACGCCAGTGGCGCCAGCGAGGTCTCGGTCATGCCCGGCGCCACGTTGCCCTCGAAGAACACGGGGCCCTCTGCCGTGACCATCATGTCGACGCGGGACATGTGGCGGAGCCCCAGCGCCCGGTGGACGGCGACGGCGAGCTCCTGTGCGGCGGAGAGCACGCCGTCGGGCAGTGCAGCAGGCGTCACGAAACGCGTGGCACCTGCCGTGTAGCGGGACTCGTAGTCGTAGACGCCGGACTCCGGCCGGATCTCCACCGGGGGAAGCGCGACGGGGCCCTCGCCCTCGTCCAGGACGGTCACGGCCACCTCCGTGCCAGTGAGGTACTGCTCGATCACCGCAACCGGGCCGTAGGCGTAGGCGGCGACGAGGGCCGACGGGAGGGCGGCGGCGTCGTCGACCTTGGTCACGCCCAGCGCCGAACCCGACCGCGAGGGCTTCACCATGAGGGGGTAGCCCAACTGCTGGCCGATGGACTCCATGAGCGCCTGCGCGCCGAGCTCGCGGAAGATGTCGTGCGGGAGTGCGATCTGCCGGGGTGCGGCCAGGCCGGCCGCCGCCACCACCGGCGTGGCCACGGACTTGTCGAACGTCAACCGCGACGCCGCGCCGGTCGGCCCGACGAACGGCACGCCCAGCACCGACAGCACCTCGCGCAGCGCCCCGTCCTCACCGAGGCCGCCGTGCAGCATCGGCACCACGACGGCGTCCTCGGTGCGCCGGATGAGGGCCACGAGGTCGGCGTTGACGTCGGTCTCGACGACGGTGCGCCCGACGTCGCGCAAGGCCTGCGCCACGCGTCGCCCCGAACGCAGCGACACGTCCCGCTCATGGCTGAGGCCCCCTGCAATCACGATGACGGTCACGACATAACTCCTTGTCAGCTCAGATCTGGCGCGGGCCCGGCGGGCATGCGTGGTTCGATGGGGGAGGTGTGCACGCCGAAGGTGGCCATCACCTCGAGCTCGCGGCGCACGACGTCGGCGAATCGCTTGACGCCCAACTGGATGCGCTCGGCGGGCGGGAAGCAGAACGAGAGCCGCACGTTGCGCGCACCCTGGCCGTCGGCGTAGAACGCGGAGCCCGGCACGAACGCCACCCGGGCGTTGACGCCGCGGGGCAGCATGGCCTGCGCGTCGAGGCCCTCCGGCAGGGTCACCCAGACGAAGAACCCGCCGGCCGGTTGCGTCCATGAGGTGCCTGCGGGCATGGTCTCGTGCAGCGTGCTGAGCATCGCGTCGCGCCGGTCGCGGTACATGTCGCGGAAGACGTCGACCTGGCCCTTCCAGTCGTGGTTGCGCAGGTAGTTGCCGATGGCGAACTGGCTGAACACGGGCGGGCACAGCGTGGCCGATTCCTGCGCCAGCGTCAGCTTCTCGCGCACCGCATGGGGGGCCAGCACCCAGCCCACCCGGAAGCCGGGTGCGAACGTCTTGGAGAACGAGCCGAGGTAGATCACCTCGTCATCGAGGGAACGCATGGCCGGCACCGGGTCCGCATCGAGGGCGAGGAGGCCGTACGGGTTGTCCTCCACCACCAGCACCCCACCGGCGCGGCACACCTCGAGCACCTCGCGACGGCGGTGCAGGGGCTGGGTCACGCCCGAGGGGTTGTTGAAGTTCGGGATCGTGTACAGGAACTTGATCCGCTTGCCCTCGGCCTGCACGCGGGCGATGGTCTCGCGCAGCGCCGTCGGGTTGAGCCCGTCGTCGTCGCACGGCACGTGCACCACCTCGGCCTGGTAGCTGAGGAAGGTGCCCAGGGCACCGACGTACGACGGCGACTCGGCGAGCACCACGTCGCCCGGGTTGCAGAAGATGCGGGTCACCAGGTCGAGGCCCTGCTGGGAACCGGCGGTGACCACCACGTCGTCGGGATGTGCCGTGATGCCCTCGAGCGCCATCACGTCGAGGATCTGTTCCCTGAACTCCGGCTCGCCCTGGCCGGATCCGTACTGCATGATCTGCGTTCCACGCGTGCGCACCATCTCCGCCATGGACTCTGCGATGTCGGGCAGGGGGAGGTCGGCGATGTTGGGCATCCCGCCGGCGAGCGAGACGATCTCCGGCCGGTTCGCCACGGCGAACAGTGCGCGCACGGCCGAGACGCGCATGCCGTTGGTGCGCTCGGAGTAGTTGTCGACGAACCGGTCGAGCCGGGTGTCATGTCGGGTGGGTTCGGTCACTGCCCGATCTCCTCCTTGAAACGGTCCAGGGTCTCACCAATGGCGGTTTCGCTCTGCTCGGAGACCGACACGAGCAGGACGCCCACCTCGTCGATCACCTCACCACACGCCGATTCGCCGGTGTCCTCGGAGATCCCGCAGAACCTACCGCTGCGGGCTTCGGTTTCGGCCGCGGCCTCGATGCCGGCGTTCAGCACGAACTCCGCCACATCGGGCTCTGGCCACGACAGGATGAACACGACGGTGTCCTCGCCGTCGGTGTAGTCGGCCTGGACGATCCGCTGCCCCGCCGAGGGGCCGCTGCTCTCGCTCACCTGCCCGCGGACCAGGTCGTCGACCACCAGTGGCGCATCCAGCGGGAAGGCCGGGGTGGACGTCTCAGGAGCGGCCGGGCCCTCGTCGTCGGGACCGGCACCTGAGCCCAGCACCGCGCCGATGAGCCCACCGGCCAGGAGCAGGACCCCCACGCCGCCGGCCAGCGCAGGCTTGACCCAGCCGGGCATGGGCGGCGCCGATCCCACCGACGGGTCAGGCGTGACGGCCTTCCATCCTTCGGTGGGCTCTGGTTCGCCGCCCGGGCCAAGCATCAGAGGAGCTCGTCGATGGCCTTCGTGAGCGCCTTCTTCGTCTTGGCCCCCGACAGGGAGTTGACGACGCGGCCCTTCTGGAAGAACTGCAGCGTGGGCAGGGACAGGACGCCCTGCTGTGCGGCGAGGTTGGGGTTGGTGTTGGTGTCGACCTTCACGAACTTCACGTCGCCGTACTGGGCGGCCAACTCGTCCAGGATGGGCGACATCTGCTTGCAGGGCGCGCACCAGTCCGCCCAGTAGTCGACGATGACCAGGCCGTCGGCCATCAGCACCTCGTCGGCGAACGTCTTCTCCGTCACGTCGGTCACTGCCACGGGATATCTCCTCAACGTTGGATGGGCCCACGGGCCCTGCGGGCGGTGGGAAACCCTCTCATTTTACAGGCCGCCCCGCAAGGGGAGCCTACGGGGTTTCTGCCGGATTCCCCGTGAAGCCGTCGGCGATCCGCTCAGGCGGCGACGGCGTCCTCGAGCGCCTGGAGGTAACGCTCGGCGTCGAGCGCCGCGGAGCAGCCGGATCCGGCCGCGGTGATGGCCTGACGGTAGGTGTGGTCCACCAGGTCGCCACAGGCGAAGACGCCGGGCAGGTTGGTGGCCGTGCCGCGGCCGTCGACGAGCACGTAGCCCTCGGCGTCGAGGTGCACCTGGCCGGCCACCAGCTGCGAGCGGGGGTCGTGGCCGATGGCGATGAAGACGCCGTTGACCTCGACGTCGCGGTCCTGCCCGGTGACGGTGTCGGTCAGGGTGATCGACTGCACGGAGGTGTCGCCGTTGATGGACTTGACGGTGCTGTTCCACGCGAAGGAGATCTTGGGGTCGCGCAGCGCGCGGTCGGCCATGATCTTGGAGGCACGCAGCTCGTCGCGACGGTGCACCACCACGACGCTGGAGCCGAAGCGTGAGAGGAACGTGGCCTCCTCCATGGCGGAGTCGCCGCCGCCGATGACAGCGATCGGCTTGTCGCGGAAGAAGGCGCCGTCGCACGTGGCGCACCAGGACACGCCGCGGCCGGAGAGGCGGTCCTCGCTGGGCAGGCCCAGGCGACGGTAGCCCGATCCCATGGCCAGGATGACGGCCTTCGCGCGGTACTCGGTGTCGTCGGAGTCCTTGACGATCTTGATCTCGCCGGTCAGGTCGACGGCGGTCACGTCGTCGGTGATCAGTTGCGCGCCGAAGCGTTCGGCCTGCTTGCGCATCTCGATCATCAGGTCGGGGCCGTCGATGCCCTCCGAGAAGCCCGGGTAGTTCTCCACCTCGGTGGTGTTCATCAACGCGCCGCCGGAGTCGAGTGCACCCTCGAAGATGACCGGCCTGAGGTTGGCGCGGGCAGCGTAGATGGCCGCGGTGTAGCCCGCGGGGCCGGAACCGATGATGATGACGTCGTGGATCTCGGACATGCACACTTCCTGGTGGTGGTGGGACTCGGCCCATCCTAGGCGCTACGCGCAAGATCGCCGCGTCGGCTCATCCGCTGGGCGGCCGCCGTGGTCCGGGCTGGTTCAGGGTTGCGCCCCATGTCCACCCGCCGGGCGGAGCGATAGTGTCGAGGCATGTCTGAAGAACTGTCGCGCGAAGACCTGCAGGCCGCACTCGGGGTGCGCCAGGAGATGGGGGCCGAGATCGAGCCCGCGTTGGTGGACTCGCTGGCGCGCAAGATCGAGGCGACGGTGGAGCGGCGCTTCCAGGCCGAGATGGTGGCCAGCAAGGCTGAGGCCGACGCGGCGCGGGCGGGGCAGGGCGGCCGGCTCGCCGTCGGCATCGTCTCCCTCGTGATGGCGATCCCGCTCACCGCCATCGCCGGGGGCATGTCCGGATTCCTCGGCATGCTGCTGGTCTGGGTGGGCATCGTGGCGGTCAACGTGGCCATGGCGATCCGCCGCCCCCACGCCTGAGCCCCGGTGAGACGAAGGAACCGGCCCGTCGACGCGCGACGGGCCGGTTCCATGTTCGCTGGGGTCAGGCGTGCCAGCTCGAGCGGTACGCGAAGACCGCATCGACGGCCTCCTGTGGGACCTCCTCGAGGGTCTTCCAGCGCCACTGGGGGTTGTTGTCCTTGTCGACGAGCAGCGCGCGGACGCCCTCGATGAAGTCGACGGGGAGCACCGAGTCGGCCAGGCGGAGGTCCTGGTCCAGGACCTCAGACAGGCCGAGGCGCCCTGCGCGGTTGAGGGCTCTCAGCGCGACGTGCACGGCGAAGGGGGAGCGGGCCCGCAGCTCACGCCCGGCCTGCTGGGCGGCCTCGTCCGGGTGCGCCTCGAGCGCGCGCGCGATCTCCACCGGGTCGTCGGACTCGTAGCACTCCTGGATCCACGTGGCGTCGAACAGGGGCGCGGGCAGCGGGCCGTCCGCGGATTCGTCTGCCAAGTTCAGCAGCAGGGCATCTCCGCCGGTGAAGGTGGCCGACGTCAGTGCGATGTGGCGGCCGACGGCGCCGGCGCGGGCGAGCTGCATCATGATGCCGACGTCGGGGAAGAAGCCGATCTTGGTCTCGGGCATGGCCATCACCGTGTCCGCGTAGACGATGCGACGGTCCGCGTGGCCGCCGAGGCCGAGGCCGCCGCCCATGGTGATGCCGCGCATGAAGCTGGTCACCGGCTTGGGGTAGTTGGCGATGAGCATGTCGAGGGCGTACTCGGTCTCGAGGAAGGCCAGGTACGGCCCGTCGTCGGCCACGACGGTGGCCAGCGCGCGCACGTCGGCGCCCGCGCAGAAGCCGCGGTCGCCGGCCCCGGCGATCTCGACGGCGGTGACGTTCTCGTCGTGGCGCCACTGGGTGAGGGCGTCGTACATCGCCGTCATCATGTCGTGCGTCAGGGCGTTGATCGCCTTCGGACGGTTCAGGGTGATGCGGGCGATGCCATCGGTCACGTCGGTGAGGATGAAATCGGACATGATGCACAGGGTAACGCTCACGGACCAAAGTGAAGAAAGTTCAGTGAGCGGGAAGCGCGCATGTCAGTGCTATGTCAGCCTGAGCGAGGGGTTCATCCTGAGCAGGGCGGCCCGTGCGGTGTCCTCGTCGATGACGATGTCGGTCGCGACGCCGGCGCGCAGCGCCCCCAACACCGGTGCCGCCTTGGCCAGGCCGCTCACCACGCAGATCCGACGGGGGATGCGTTGCAGTTCGACGGGGCTCATGCCCGTGGCCCGGCGGTTGATCTCGAGGTCGCGGTAGGACCCGTCCTCGCGCAGCATGACGGTGCAGACGTCGCCCACCACGCCGTCGCGTTGCAGTGAGTCGAGGTCTTCCTTGCTCAGGTAGTTGGAGTGGTAGACGTGGCTCTGGAGCTCGGCGTCCAGCCCACCCACCCCGAAGAGCGCGACGTTGCACTCGGCCCGGACGGAGAGGATGTGGCGCGTGGAGCGTTCGCGCCACATGGCTTCGCGGGTGGCCGGGTCGTCGAAGAATGCCGGGAGGGCCATGAGCTGTTCCTGGCCCCGGAAGGCGCTGGCGAAGCGGTGGAGGATGTTGCCGACGTAGGGCAGGCCGGTGGTCTGCGAGTTGGCGCCGCCGTTGAGCCCGATGACGGTGACGCCGCTCACGTCGCGCGGCTTGAGGTGGGCGGCGATGGCGGACGTGGTGGTGCCCCACGCGACGCCGATGATGTCGCCGCTGGTGACTGCGTCGCTGACGACGCTGGCGGCCAGCCTGGCCACCTGGTCGAGGCGGAAGATGTTGCTGGCGCCCGGCCGCACCTGGACGAGGTGCGCATCGACGTTGAAGTGCTTGCGGAAGAGTTCCGCGATGCGGCTCAGCGGGCGGTTGGGATCTGCGATGGTGATGCGGACCAGGCCGCGTTCCCTGGCCTCCTTGAGGAGGCGGGAGACGGTGGAGCGCGACACGCCCATCAGGTGCGCGATGGCGTCCATCGTCTCGGATTGGACGTAGTACATCTGCGCCACCTTCAGCAGCGTCTCCGTTGTCGTGTCACCCATGCGTTCCCCCTTACCAAGCCGGGTTGAGCCACCCTTTCGGTGCAACTCATCCCTCATCCTAGAGGGCCGCGTGCACGAACGTGCACCGATGTTGCAAACATCGTGCAGGCGGGTGAAGCTGCGCAGGAGCAAAGGAGCATCCCATGACCGTGTTGACCCCCCAGCAGCGAGCCGCGTCACTGGCGGCAATGCAGTCCGAGAACTTCGACGTCCTGGTGATCGGCGGGGGTGTGACGGGGGCGGGCATCGCGCTGGACGCAGCCGCGCGGGGCCTGCGCACCGCCGTGGTGGAGGGCCAGGACTGGGCCTCGGGCACGTCGTCGCGGTCCTCACGGCTGGTGCACGGCGGCCTGCGCTACCTCTACAACCTCGACTTCAAGTTGGTGGCCGAGGCGCTGAAGGAGCGGGGTCGGCTGCTGACGCTGATCGCCCCGCACCTGGTGGAGGCGCAGCCGTTCCTGTGGCCGCTGAAGTCGCCGGTGATCGAGCGGGCCTACTCCGCCGTCGGCGTTGGCCTGTACGACGCGCTGGCCGTGGTCGGTGCGGGGTTCAAGAAGACCGTGCCGGTGCAGAAGCACCTGTCGAAGAAGGGCGCCATGCGCCACTTCCCCGACATCAAGCCCTCGGCGCTCAGCGGGGCCATCGAGTTCTACGACGCCCGCGTCGACGACGCGCGCCTGGTCATCACGCTCATCCGCACCGCAACCAAGTACGGGGCGGAGGCCGCCAGCCGCGTGCGGGTCACCGACATCCTCAAGGACGACCGCGGGCACGCCGCGGGAGTCGAGGCCGTGGACCTGGAGACGGGCGAGCAGCTGACGATCAAGGCGAAGCGGATCATCAATGCCACCGGCGTGTGGACCGAGGAGACGCAGGACATGGCCGGTGGCACCGGCGGCCTGAAGGTGCTGGCGTCGAAGGGCATCCACATCGTCATCCCGCGCGAGCGGATCAGGGCCCAGTCCGGCATGTTCCTCCGGACCGAGAAGTCGGTGCTGTTCATCATCCCGTGGCAGCACTACTGGGTCATCGGCACCACCGACACCGCGTGGCACGAGCAGCTCAGGCACCCGGTGCCGACGTCGGCCGACATCGACTACGTGCTGGCCCACGCCAACGAGGTGCTGGAGCGGCCGCTCACCCGCGACGACATCATCGGCACCTACGCCGGCCTTCGCCCGCTGCTGCAGCCGAAGGTCCTGGACGAGTCGAAGTCGACCAAGGTGTCGCGCGAGCACACCGTGACGGAGGTGATCCCGGGCATGGTCGCCATCGCCGGTGGCAAGCTCACGACCTACCGGGTCATGGCCGAGGACGCCGTCGACTTCGCCCTGGGGGAGTCCGACGCCAAGAGCCGCCGCTCCGTGACGTTCGACCTGCCGCTCCTGGGTGCCGACGGCCTCGAGGCCGTGCGCAACCAGGCCGGTCGCCTCGGCGCGAAGTACGGGTTCGACATGGAGCGCATGAAGCACCTCCTGTCCCGCTACGGCTCCGAGCTGCCGGACCTGCTGGCCACCATCGACGACGACCCCAGCCTCGGTGAGCCCCTTGCGGCCGCCCCGCAGTTCCTGAGGGCCGAGGTGCACCGCGCGTGCACCGTCGAGGGCGCGATGCACCTCGAGGACATCTTCATCGCCCGGGTGCGGCTCAACTCCGAGGCTCGCGACCGCGGCGGCGCCGCCGTCGACGAGGTGGCGGAGATCGCGGCCGCAGCCCTGGGCTGGGACGCCGACAAGACCGAGGCTGAGAAGGCGAACTACCGCGCGCGGATCGCGGCTGAACTCGCGGCAGAGGAGCAGGTCACCGACGAGGCCGCTTCGGCTGAGCGGATGAAGGCCGAGGACATCGTCTGACGCATCTCAGTCTTGGGAGGGGTCGGGTCGTCGCGGATGGTCGTGGCGGCCCGGCCCCTTTCCGTGCGTGAGCGTGCAGTTGGGACGTGCCGCGGCCGTGCCCTATACTTGCCACGCACTTCGGGGCATTAACTCAATTGGTAGAGTGCCACCTTTGCAAGGTGGAAGTTAGGGGTTCGAGTCCCCTATGCTCCACAACCGAAACCCCTAGTTAATCGCACTTGACTAGGGGTTTTACTTATTTCACCTTGGACTCGAGTGCCCTCAGAGGGACAAAAATAGGCCGACAAACAGCACGTTCACAGCACGCCATAGGCCCGCGCTGTTGGGGTTCTGTAGTTCATGAAGCGAGAATTCGGGTGGCTGAGGAAGCTGCCGAGCAAGAAGTACCAGGCGTCGTTCCCTCATCCAGACAGGCCTGGGGAGCGGGTGAAGGCACCCGCGACGTTTACGCACAAGGGGGACGCTGAGCACTGGCTCAGGCTCCAGCAGCGTGCCATCGAACGGGGTGAGTGGCTGTCCCCCGAAGAGGCAGTCGCCCAGAGGCCTCAGCTGCGCACCCTGCAGGATCTTTACGACCGCTTCCTGGCTCAGCGGACCAAGCCGTTGGCTCTGTCCACGTTGACGGGCTACGAGCAGGACTGGCGGTTGCGGATCGAGCCGCATTGGGGAGCCGAGCGTGATGTGAAGACCATCACCCACGACGACGTGTGGCAGTGGCGGCAGGGGCCGCTCGGTCAGGAGCGCCGTCGGGATCGGTCCTCATTGGCGCTGTTCCACGAGCTACTGACGAAGGCGGTCCACTGGGGGTGGATCGACAAGAACCCAGCCACTGGGGTGAGCATTCCCCGGCAGACCAAGTCGATGGGGGAGCGGCACGTGTTCGACCTCGAGGATGTGCGGCGCTATCTGGAGGCGGCTGAGCCGCAGCACGTGGCGATGCTCGCGGCGGTGGCGTTGGGTGGTCTCAGATCGGGCGAGGTGCGCGGCCTTCGTCGGATGGACATCGACCTGGAGGGCAAGCAGATTCTCGTGCGCCAGGCGGTGGAGTACGGCAAGGACGGCGACGAGTACAGGGTGGGGATCAAGGAGCCCAAGACGTCTGCCGGCATGCGTGCCCTGCCGATGTCGGGCACGTTGGTGGGCATCCTGCGCGAGTACCTTCGCCTCCATCCGGGGAAGCCTGAGGATCTCGTGTTCACGGTCAGTGACGGGAAGCCGATGGGCCCGGCGGAAGCGGATCGTCGCCACAACCGGGCCCTGGCCAACATGGGGCTGCGGACTCCTGAGACGGAGAGACGGCGGCTGTGGCGTCGAGGGCTGCCGGTGCCGAAAGAGGACCACATCACCTTGCACGACCTGCGTGCGTCGTACGCTGCCTGGCTCTTCAGTGAGGGCTACACGATTGCGGAGGTGATGCTCCTGCTGGGGTGGAGCGACTCGCGCATGGCACTTGAGGTCTACAGCCGGGTGTTCCCACGACGGGTGGAGAGTGTTGGCCCGAAGCAGGACGAGGCACTCAAGGGGTTGTCTGTCACCGTGAGGTAGCGCATTGGGCTTCGGGTTGCGTCTGGTTCCGCTGTGGCGGCGTCCAGGTGGGGTTGATGAGGGGGAGGGCGGAAGCCTCGAGAGGAGATCAATGATGAGGAAGACCACCGTCAAACGAGTCAATCCTGCCGTGCCACGTCGATGGGCGTCGCTCAAGGAGGCGGCTGAGTACATGAGCGTCCATCCCAAGACGATCACCCGGAAGTTCAGCGAGGGTGCGCTGATTCGCTACCGCCTGGGGCGTCGGGTCATGGTTGATCTAGACGAACTCGACGAGTTGGTGCTCTCCAGCGCCGGGGGTCTCAAGACCCTCATCCGTTGAGAAACGGGAATGTAGTACATTGTCTGACGTTGAGGTATGGTGGGCCCGTGGGTGAAGAGCTCAACTGGGATAGAGAGTCTGTTGCCTACATCCGGGCGCGTGGTGAGCGTTATCCGGGCGGAATGGCGATTGAGCCGGTCTGGACCCAGGAGGTGATGGACGATGTCGATCTGGCGGTGTTCGAACCTGATCCGAAGTCTCGGATGGGTGCCTCGCGGTTCATCGGCTTCTCACCGAGTGCGAGACGGGTGTTAGTTGTGATCGCATTCCGAGACGGCGATGGAGACCTCCATGGCATCAATTCCTGGCCGGCTACTGGAGCAGATCTACGTTTCTATAGGGAAGGGGCCAATCATGGCGAAGTCGATTGATCCGACCCTCGCAGCGCGACTGCGGGAAGAGTCCGAACGGATGCGGGAAAGAGAGTTTCCAGCGGAAGCCCGACCCTCTCGGCCCAATCGGAGCAAGGTCTATTCAATTCGGCTCAGCGAGGAGGAACAGGCTCGAGTCCAGGAGGTGGCCGATGCGAAGCATCTGCCGGCATCCACTCTTGTTCGCTCGTGGATCCTGGACCGGCTGAAGCAAGAGAAGACGGCCTGAATTTGGGGGTCGGCAAAAGCGGCCTAGCTTGAGGTGAATCGCTCCCAGGCGGACTGCCGAGTCATGCCCAGAGCCTCGCCGATCCGGGCCCAGCTGAGACCCCTGTCTCGGGCCGCGTCGACCCAGGTCTTGAGGTGCGCCTCGACCTGAAGCCCGGCGGCGGCGACTTCGGGAAGTCGGGCCAGCAGTTCGTCGTCGCGGAGATTCCGCCACGGCACAACCGGGCCCGACAGGTCGGACTCATCTGCTGGCTGCGAGGCGAACATGGAGATGGCGTTCTCCGCGCAGGCCCGGCAGATCGTCGCCAGAGGGCTGGCCATCAGCGGACCTGTCTCGGAGCGTGACCGCAGGCAGTAGCTGCAGAAGACATCGGATGCCATGCGAACAGTATGCACCGTCAGGCTGTTCCTGACATAGAGTGTCAGGTATGGCCTTACATGATGGGGGCGGGTGGTTCTCCGCCTCGGCACTGCTGGAGAGCGTCGGTGACAGCATCAGCCGCACGTTGCTGCCTATCGTCGCGGTGAGCGTGCTGGGTGCGAGCACGGCAGCGGTGGGGTTGCTCAACTCGCTGGGCCTGGTGGCGTTCCTGCTGCTGTCTCTGCCCGTGGGGTTACTGGGCTCATCCGATTTGAGGGTGTAGTTGGGGTCTGAAGCCGCCTGCTTCGAGTAGGCAGCGTGCGATGTAGTG